>JAFYTT010000029.1 GCA_017558715.1 Clostridia bacterium
CCGCAAGCTGTGTCATTTTTCCGGAACGCGCATAGGTAATGATGTAAAAGGAGCCGTTTTCATAATATGCATTGACCGCGCGTACCTGCGGCAGATCTCCGGCTGTCGTGGCAAGCGCAATCAGATTGTCGTGACCGAAACGCTTTTCCATCAAGGCGGCGGTTGTTTCATTCAGTTTTTCCATACGGACATTCCCTCATTTTCATAGATACGATAGCATCAGATCGGTACAAGTATCATCTTAATTGTATCACACCCGCCGCCGCAAGTCAAGGTTTTGCTCTACATAAACCCATTTTTCAGGCAAAAACAGCCCACAGCTTCGCGCGCAGCCGTGGACTGTTATTTGCGTATTATGATGCAATTTCCCTCACTTTCAAAACCGCAACCGTCATGTCATCCCGACGACCGACCCGTTTTTCCGCCGCCTCACCGAGTGCTGCCGCAAGCGCTTCCATCGGAGACGGCAGCGGCTGATCGGATTCCGCATCGGAGGAATTTGTCTGCTCCATCACTTTTTTGCGGACATGCTGTTTTGCACGGCGTGTTTCATAGTCCGCACTTGCCTGCCGCACCGTATCGGATATCCATGCAGAGCTTTCTTCCTCTCCGCAGACTCCGTCCGAGAAAAACAGCAGAAGATCGTCCGAGCACAGCGTAAATGTCGTTTCCTCCGCCGATACCTCGCGCAGAATTCCAAGCGGCATCGTTCCCGACGCAATGCGGAATAATTGCTCTCCGCGCAATAGATACGACGGTGCCGCACCGCACTTGATAAAATGTGCTTCTCCCGTAATCATATCGATCTCACATAAGTCCACCGTCGCCGAACATTCGCCTGTCCTTGCGCGAAGAAATCCGTTGAGCAGATTGAGTGCCGCACCTGCCGCCGTCGATACGGACAACAGCTTCTCCAAAAAGAGCGCGGAAATCTGTGCTGTGACAGATGCTTCCCGTCCGCTCCCCATCCCATCGCACACGAGTGCATAGAAGCAGTCCGATCGGTTGGCAAACATGCACGCGACATCCCCCGTGATCTCCTCATCCGCTTTTTTCTCGCCCCAGACACCGCTTGTCACCGACAGCTTCGGTCCCGCGCGCATCGTCATACAAAGACGCCGCCCGCCATCGGTCAGATGATATTCCGGCGGCTGATACCGAACCCCGGACAGTGCGGAAAATGCTTCTCTGAGTTCCTCCGTTCCGAGCAGAGCACTGTTTTCCCGTTCCCTGCCGAGCCGCATCCCCGCACCGCCGAGGTCAATCCCTTCTGCAATGACAACACGCCGTCGGTCTCCGTATACCGAAACCGTATCCGCACAAAATCCGATTCTCTGCATTGCCCGTCCGAGTCTGCGTGACAGTGCCGCGTCCCTTTGACAGCTTTTCGTGTGTTCCTCCGCCGATGCGCGCAATAGCTTCGCCATGCCCTCGTAGTCGCCTGCCGCGGTTTCCGTTTTATCCTTCGTGATCTTTTCCTCACAGAGGTGCGCGGCTGCATCGTTCATCGCCGCCAGCATATTCGGAAGGTTCGGACACCGTCGGTCCAGCGGTGCAAAGGCTGTGCCCGCTTCTGCTCTGCCCTTTCTGTGAATACACAGCGTGATTCGTCCCATGGCATCTGCCGTCGACGAAAAATCCTCTTCCCAGCAAAGCGTATGGTGTGCACAGTGTGCGCAGTATCGGTCGGCGATTCCCTCGCAAAGCTGTCTGACCTCATAAAGACCGGGTTTTCTCGTACGGTCGGATAGATGATAAAAGGTAGATGACAGTCCCATCAGAATCCCGGACAGCGTATCAAGCTGCACTGCCAACGGCGTCATTCCGAGCAGCTCCTGTGTCAGTCCCGCGTCCAATGTCGGAATCGGAGCATCTGCTGCCGTTGACGGAACATCGGAATGCTCCATCCATTTGGCACGGTAATGCGGCAGATAACGGATCAGAGGATACGCCGCGGCGCTGACCACGATCATCTCCGGCAGAACCGTACGGATTGCCGCAAACGCACCGATATAGACAGCATAACATCCTCCCGCCAATGCCGATACAACGACTGCCGCCGCAAGATGGACATTCCATAGAACACCGGACACCGCTCCGATCAGCGCATATGCCGGCGCATATAGCCCATCACATGCAAAGCCGCACAAAAGTCCCGTCAAAGCGCCGCGCAGATATCCGTATTTTTTTGATATGTATAGTGTGATTGCGTGTGCACACAACAGCTTTGCGGAGAAACCGAGAATCATCAACGGTCCAAGAGATGCGGTCACAGCATAGCAAACCGTCCCGATTCCCGTTTCATACAGCGTCGGTGCACACGTTGTTCTGTCGAAAAAACCGCAGAACAGATAGGTGAGTGCGGGTATTGCCGTCATCAGAAAGATACCGCGGATCGCCGGTGCCGTCAGATCGGATACGCCGGATGATGTATCTCCGAGCAGATAACCGATGGCAACAGGTGTTGCCGATAATACGGAAATACCGACTCTTGCCGCGATACTCTGCGAAAATACCCCGGACGGGAACAATGCCCGCCCAAGCCGCGCAAGAGAGCCGCCCCCGTCATCGCCCGCATCTGTCCGCTGCCCTCGACGCACTGTACGGTTTCTTCGTTTGCTGTGCTGTGAACCGAATGCGTCAGGTTCCGGTGTCAGAAACCGTCCGACGGCATACCGCATTCCAATGCAGACCATCATACCGCCGAGATACAGCGCCGATGCTTCCCCGCCCGAACACAAAAGACCGAGTGCGGATGCACATATGGCAGACGGTGCACCCGCCGCACAGACAAATGCCAGTCCCAGCGGACGCGTTTCGTAGGCAAGAACTGCGCCAGAAAAGAACAGCGAGAGAAAAAATACCGCCAGCACGGACAGACACCGCTTCACGGTCGTGCGAACGGCATGGATGCGTGCGGCATATCCGAGGTCCGATGCATCGCCGATCAGAGAGGCGCGAAGGGATGAAAACATCGTTTTCAAACGGGCAGACAGCCTTGATTTCGCGGACTCCGTACCGATGGTATCCTGTGCCGGTACGGAATCCCCGAGCATTGCTTCTTCCAATCTGGCATCGGAAATTACAGGACCCTGTGTTTTGTTTTTCATGAGAGTAAACCCTTTCTGTATGTAACAATCCTGCCGCAGAACAGATCGCAAACGGTTCCGGACACCGGGTACGGTCTTCTTCTTTCGGCGTGGCTATATTGTAGCACAAAAGACCTGCGGGATCGGTCGGTGTTTGTCTGTCCTTTTCCGCATCATTTTGATGGATTCCATCTGATCGGTACGATGATGACCGGGAAATTGCGGGAAATACATACATGCGGTATTTTTTGCGTTTGTTTTTTGATTTGCACTTGACAAACCAAGGTATTCATGCTAATATAAATGTATGATTCATTTATTTTAAGAAAGGATTCACTTATGAAAAAACCTCTGATTTATAAAGTCGGACTGATTCTCGTCCTGCTCGGCATGCTCTTTACCGTATGTGCCTGTGACAGTACGGATAACGGCACAACCGATACCACAGAAACAGAAGCTCCCAAAGATCCCGCAATCTACATCATCATCCGCTCCGACAGCGGTAACAAGGAAGAAACCGACGGTGCTGTCCGTCTGCGCAAATACATCCGCGAAACGCTCGGCATTGAAATCGATCTGGAAACCGACTGGATCAAGCGCGGCGAAAACGTCGAAGACCACCGCTTTGCACATGAGATCATTTTCGGCGACACCAATCGCAATGAATCGATCGCGGCATACAACGCGCTCAACGTCGGCACGTCTGATCTTGTCGATTATTCTCTGGCCTCTGCAGGTGACCATTATGTCATCGCTGCATCCTCCGGCAATGTCGACGATGCAGTCACACAGTTCATTTCCTATTTGGAAGCCAATCCCGATATGCTGTATACCGCGCCGATTGCCATGGATGATGTCCGTGTTCACGATTTCCCGCTGGACGATATTACGGTTTTCGGAGAATCCATTACTACATTCGATGCGATTGTATATCCTCTATCCTACAATCAGCAGCTGATCGCAGATGTCCAGCATATCTCCGATCTGATCTTTCACAGCTGCGGCATCCGTATTCCGCTCTATAACGAAATGGATAATCATGTACAGACGGACGGCAAGTTCATCCGTATCGGTGCCCGTGCCGACGAAGGTATCCTGAATGCCGGTTCCTTCAGCTATGTGATGGACATCACCGACAATGGCATCCTTCTGGACTCTGCCGATATGTACAACGATACCCGTGCCATTGAAGCACTGACAACCCTTTTGGAAAACGGTATTGCTGCCGGCGGAACACTCGCACTGGATGACAGCTGCGATGTCCGACTGGAAAATCCTGCGGATGAACCGCGTCTTGAAATTGCCGCATGGGTATACGGCGCGATCGCACTTGATAAAGAAGAGCAGTTTGCGGAAATCAAGGACTGCGGCTTCAATCAGGTCATCATCAATAAGACAAGCGATGCAGAACTGTTCCATAAGCACTGCAAGTGGCTTGCAAAATATGAGCTGAAGGCTCTGTGGCAGGACGGCGCCATGTATGTCTCCGATACCATGCTTGATTCGGAAACCACGATGGATGACTATATCAATATCGACGAAAACAGCTTCCTCCATTGCGATATTACATGGGGCAGCATGCTGCGCGATGAGCCCGGTGCACAGGTATTTGATCTGCTCGCCGAAGCATACGATATTTACGACGCAAAGACCGATGACAAGATTCCCTATTACAATCTGTTCCCGTCTTATGCAAATGAACAGCAGCTCGGAACCAAGACCTATGAAGAACATCTGAAGCAGTTCTTTGACAAGGTTGATCCCCAGCTGTACGCCTCCGTCGATATCTATCCTCTGAATATTTCCTACAGCATCAACAGCGACTACTTCTATAATCTGGATGCATTCGCAACCGAGTGCAGAACCCGCGGTATTCCGTTCGGCATTTATATTCAGTCCGTATCCTTTGCCGCAACCAAGCGTACCCCCAATGAACAGGAAATGCGCTGGCAGGCATACTGCGCCCTCTCCTTCGGTGCACAGGACATCCAGTATTTCACCTACTGTACGCCGAACTCCGAAACAGAAGACTTCAAGGATGCTCTCGTCGACCGCGAGAATCAGAAGACCGAACGCTGGTACGGAGCACAGTCGGTCAATAAGGCGCTGAATCTGATGTCGGATGCGTACATGCAGTACGACAACCTCGGCGCGTATACCGTCAACCCGACCGATGACGGATTTATGAAATTCTCCAATCAGTACAAGGACTTCGACGCCATCGAAAAGGTCACCGTCTCCGACAACAGACCCGTTCTGATCGGTGCGTTTGCATCCGATACTGCCGAGCACAGCCGCGCATTCACCTGCGTTGATCTTGGCGATCCCGGACTGGATGTTGCGCTCCCGACCGAAGTTACGGTAAAACTGACCGACGCAACAACCGCAACGATGTACTATAAGGATACTGTTACCACGCTGACACCCGATGAAAACGGCTGCATCACCTTCAAGCTGTACAACGGTGACGGTGCCTTCATCACACTCGGCAACTGATTTTTGTATAGAACCCAAACCATCTGCGCAGAATGACAGCACAGGGATCTCCGACCCCAAAGGAGCATCCCCATGCTGTATCCGTTACAAGGAATCGATGATATAAGGAGTACCTCATGAAATTAGCACCCATTTTCAACCATCATATGGTCTTTGCCGCAAACAAGCCGATCCTGATCTGGGGTCAGGGCAAGGGCGAGATCACCGTCCGATTTGCGGAATTTGAGCAGACGGTCAAGGCACAGAACGGGATGTTCTTCGCGGCGTTCCGTCCCCTGCCGTACAGCGGTCCGCACATGCTGATGGTCTCCTCGGAGGATGAGGAAATCATTCTCTTTGATATCTTCGTCGGCGAGGTCTACTTATTTGCAGGACAGTCCAATATGCAGTTCAAGCTCGGCGAGTCGAACTATCCGCAGTACAACTATGAAAGCAATACCGCACTGCGTCTGTTCTCAACCAAGCGCATCGAAGCGGGTGAACCCTATACGCCCGAGGACGGATGGGTTACGGCAAAGGAAGACGCACTTGAAACATGGCCTGCCCTGCCGTATCTGACAGCGCGCCGTATCGCAGAACAGAATCCCGGTATCGCCGTCGGCATCATCGCCTGCTATCAGGGTGCGTCCGTCATCGAAAGCTGGCTGCCGAAGGGCACACTCAAAGCAGCGGGCATCCACGTCAAAAAAGAAGACCTTCATCCCGACCACACGCATGAGATTTACGGTGCATGGAACAAAGAAGGACAGCTCTATGACTTTGCGCTTTCGCAGGTCAAGCCGTATCCGCTCTCAGGCGTGATCTGGTATCAGGGCGAGAGCGACACCACGACTGCCGAAGCCGCCGTTTATACCGAGGAGCTTCGCACGCTGATTGAAATCTGGCGGCGCGATTTCGGCAATGCGCTTCTGCCGTTTGTTGTTGTCCAGATCGCGGACTACGATTTCCCGTTTGACAAGAACGGATGGCGGGCACTCCAGCAGGCACAGAATGCCCTCTCCGGCAGTATGCGCAATGTCTCTGTTGTCGCATCGGCGGATGTCTGTGAGCACGACGATATCCACCCGAAGTCCAAGGATAAATTGGCCGACCGTATTGCCGCGGTGCTGGACAAATATATCGGATAGCAGAAACTTCCCGACACATCCGTTTGACAGTCAGCACACACTATCGTTACAGAAAAGCGCTCTCCCAATCGGAGCACCGTATTTGCACGCGGCGCTCCGGTTTTCTGTCTTTTTGTGAACCTATTGACAAATTTCCATTTCTTTGATACAATAACATCATAAAAAGAACAGAAATCCTCAATGTCGAAAGGAGAATATGATCATGAAAAACAATCATCGATTCTTTGCGCTTTCCGCACTGCTTGCCGTCGGTACATCGTTCCTGCTCGGCTCCTGCGGCGGCGAAACGGATGCTGTTACAGAAAGCGATACCGTCACTGATGCTCTGACCGCCGCTGTAACGGAAACAGCAGCAGAACCGGAGCGCGACCGTCTTGCTGAACTTGGTAGCCGTGACCTCGGTGGTATGGTCTATACCGTGCTCGACTCCAATCCCAACTCTGCCATGCACATCAATATTCCCGGCGAAACGCAGACAGGAGAGCTTATCAACGATACGCTCTGGACACGCGATGCTGTGATCGAGGAGAGGTACAATGTGCAGATCGACTATGTACAGGAAACCTCACGCGGTGCATCCATTCTCAAATCCTCCGTGCTTGCGGGGGACACCGACTTCCAGCTGGTATTTGCAACCGGCGGTGAGCTGAGAAACCACGCCACCGCGGGACTGCTTGCAAACATGCTGGATATGGAGCATCTTTCCCTTGACCAGAAATGGTGGTCGTCTCTGATGTACGACAATCTTCGTTTGAAGGA
>JAFYTT010000030.1 GCA_017558715.1 Clostridia bacterium
CCGACAGACTGTACTGCTACGACGTTACCGATGTCAACAACCCGAAGATCATGGAAGCGTTCGGTAATGACGGCTTCACCTCCGGCGGCGGTTACCTCGATCTGACCTCCGGTTTCGGTATGCAGGACGCAAACAACATCACCATTGACGAACAGGGTTACATTTACATCTGCGCTACCACAGGTACCGGCTCCAAGGGCGATACCATTTTCAAGGTTTCCTCCTCCGGCACCGGCGTTGTTGCTCAGGCTTCCGTTTCTGAATGCTTCGGCGTTGCAATTCTCGGCAACGGCTACCTCGCAGCTTGTACCTACGAAGGTATGGATTCCAAGGTTCATATCCTGAACCAGGCAGACCTTACCCCTGTTACCGTTGTTGGTTACGACAACGCAAACAACTTCACACAGCTCGGTATGATCGGCAACCGTATCTACATGGCTGACCAGGGTCCTGACGCAGTCCTCGTTTCTTCCGAAATCAACTTCCCGGTTCCCGTTGAACCCGAAGTTCCCGCTGAAGACGTTCCCGCTGAAGGCGGCGATGCTCCCGCTCCTGTCGCTCCGACGACCGCTGATACCGGTCTCGTTGCAGCATCTGTCCTCCTGCTCGCAGCAGCTGCTGTTGTTCTCAAGGCAAGAAAGCACTGAGATCAAACACGCATGCGTGCATTCGTACGCAGTATCATGCATCCGACTTATGCATGTCTGAAGTGAATACGAAAATCCGTCTCCAAGTGGCAGGAGGCGGATTTTTTTCGATTTAGTCACACTTTTTTTATATTTTTATGATATAATACGGGAAAACAACACAACAAAGGAGACCTATCGATGTCCGAATATTCCCGCTTCACCTATGAAGGCGATGTTATGGTTCATATGTCCGATGCAAACCGCATCTGCCGTGCGGCGGATCTGATGCGGTTTATGCAGGAAGCCGCAACCCGTCAGCTGGAGGAGCTCGGTCCGAACCTGACCACCTTGCAGTCACAGGGACGTGCCTTTATTATGAGCCGTATTTCCATTGATTTTCCCGCTCCGGTGTATACGTTTGACACGGTACAGTGTACCACATGGCCGTGCGCATCCAGCCGCGGTGCGTGCTTTGACCGTCATTTTGAAATTTCCTGCGGTGAAGAAACCGTTGCCCGTGCCGCATCCCAGTGGGCATTTCTCGACTATCAAAACCAAAAGCTTCTGCGCGTCGAGGATGCGGACGTCTATTTCACAAGAGATGAGGTTGTCACCACCACACTGCCCCTGCGATTCCGGATTCCAAAGGATGCGATTCTGACCGCCGTCGGAGAAAAAACCGTCCGTTATTCGGATATCGATACCAACCGTCATCTCAACAACACGCATTACTGCGATCTGTACTGCGACCATCTTCCCATGGACGGAAAACGGATTGCCGCCCTCTCCATTGCCTTTCAGAAGGAAGCGCCGCTTGGAGAGACGGTCACCGTTCTGCGTACAGAAGAACCCGATGAAAACGAAATCTATTATTTCCGCACGGTGCGTCAGTCCGATGGTGCGGTCAACACCGAGGCGATGGTACGAATGACCAATCTATAATATCAATCAAACAGCTGCTGCCGATTCCCACACATTCCGGTATGAGAATCGGCAGTTTGATTATGTTTCCATGTTTATGATATCCCTTGTTTCAAGCCATTCCCGCAGCGGCGCAAATGCTTCCGGTTCGCAGCACCATATATAAGACCACGACCAATAGTCACGCATATCTTCCGGAAATAACTGCACCTTGATTAACGCTTCTTCGTTAAAAAAGCCTGCAATCGATAAAGTTACGGTCTGTTTTCCGTCCTCACTGATCAATGGAATATGCGGCTCCAATGGCTCTTGTAAAATAGGCTGTCCCTGCGCACGGTAAACAACACCGTCAATCTGAAACACAAGAGAAAAAATATCACCCTCATCCGGCATGATGACCGATACGTAAATCGGCTCTGCAGCCTCCCATGCCAACTGCATTTCAGCCGTCATGACTTCCTGCCGTTCGCCGCAGGAGGAAATCCACAGGGCTGTGCATAACAGAAGAAGCGTTATTACAAGTCGTCCAATGCGCATCAGACACCACCGTTCTCCGTCCGTGCAATGACCTCGTCCTTGACGTTTTCTGCCAAATTGACAAAATAATCGGAATACCCCGCAACACGGACAAGCAGTGTGCGATAGTTTTCGGGATGTTCTCTTGCGTCGAGCAGATCCTTTTTGTCGATGACATTGAACTGAATTTCAAAGCAGTCGTTTTCCATAAAGGTACGGATAAAGCTGCACACCGCGGCATTTCCGTTTGGTGCGGTGATAAAGTTCTTTGCAAAGCGGTAATTGGTCGCAATGCCGCCGATGCCCTTGCTCTGGTCGAGCTTGGCAATCGAATGCATGACCGCCGTCGGACCGTTTTTGTCCATACCGCCGACCGCACCTAAATGCTCGGAAAGTGCATGTCCCGCATGGCGTCCGTCAGGTGTTGCATCGGTGATATATCCCATCTGACCGTGCACGACATACGCAAAGTAGCTGGGATGCGTCGTGCCGCCAATGGAAGACGTATATTTTTTGACCTCTCCGTCGATGAAGTTGTAAATGTCAACAGCGAGCGTATCAACAGATGCATCGTCGTTGCCGAATTTGGCAGTGCGGTTGATGATATACTGCCGCATTGCCTCGTCATCTGCAAAGTCACTTCTGCACATGCGGCCGAGTTCCCGCAAGGTCAGACGCTTTTCCTCATAGACCAGCTGACGGATCGACGACAGCGAATCGATGACGTTGATGATCCCGGGGAAATTCGGATAATTGAAGTTGTACCGTGTTCCGCCGACAGCAGCGTCCTGACCGCGTGCGATACAGTCATTTAAGAACGCGCTTGCAAGTGGGGATGCGGAATATCTGCGGCGAAGCTCCGTCAGCCAGAGTACACCGCCGACATGCGACGCGATGATTTCCGCAATGACGGTTTTGAACAGCGACAGGAATTTCTCCCATGTGTCAAGATCATCAAGGGAGAAGTCCACATCGTGTGCCAGATACGGGTTCTGTTCCACACCGCCCCAGCCGGGACCGATGTTGTGCGTGAGAAGACCAACGGTATACGGTTTTGCCTTTTCGTAAAGGATATATTCAAATGCTTTGCAGAGATTGACATACGGAGTTGCGACGAGGATATTGGCGGCGGCGATCGGTGTAATTTCAACGCAGGTGGAATGGATATAATCACGCGCATCTTCCTCTGAAACCCCTGCATCGCGCAGTCCGCGCTGAACCACACGGTCATTGAAGATGGCAGGACGTGTATACCCCTGTGCAATAATCTCCATACACAGCCGCAGTAAATCTTCCGGCATATCCTCGGTATAGCAGACAGAAACGGATGGATTGATCAGCCCCGTTGTACGGATGGCTTCAATGCACATGTAGGTCAGTTCATTCCAGACGGGCTTGCCCCCGCGATCCACACCGCCGACCATCAAGGATGCCGGCCACGAATCATAAAGCTCATAGTGCTTGAAATAAAGCTGCTCAATCAGCTGCATCGCAAATTCCCGTGTGATGCGTCCCGCCGCAAGATCTGCCTGATAGTACGGGTAGAGATAACGGTCGGGATGTCCCGTCAGCGTGATATCATCAATGAGTGCCAGCGCGAACTGAACAAACCACATGCTCTGAATTGCCTCATAAAAGGTTTGTGCAGGCTTTGCCGGAATGCGCGTGAAGATATCGGACAACACCAGAAGCTGTGTACGGCGTTCCTCATTTTCTGTCTGCGCGGCATAAGCGGCAAGGGTTTCCGAGGTACGCTTGCCGAAACGGATCAATGCCGACAGAGAAATTTCCATCGACTGATATGTGATATTCTTTTCGTGCATCATCGGGTCGTGTATCTGCAATGCCGCGCGCTTTTCCTGCACACGGGCAAGAACCCCCTCCACACCTTCCTGCAGAAGCAGTTCATAATCGATGACACGGTGACCTGTGGATGCCGTTTTTGCGCCTGCGATGAAGTCACCGGCAGCATGGATGATATACTGCGCATCGGCAACCTCGCCGCGCTCCTCATCCGTCATGGTATAGTTCAGAGAATACCGTCCGACGAGCAAATCGAAGTCACTGACCTCCACGGTATAGTGGTCAAACATGTATGCATCCATTTTTGCACGGCGCAGATTATGGAACAGCTCTCCGCGCGTTTCGAGAAAGCCCTTGTGATAAAGGTAATGGCGTTCTTCCCATTTTCGCCCATTGCGTCCGTTTTCAAACGCGGTGTTTTTGATTTCGGCATTGGTCATCATGGTGTGTTTTCCTCCGTCATACATCAATTTCTTTGTCTTCATCATATCATATCACGTGTCGGTTGTCAAGGAAAATCTGTGCGGATCGGAACAGTTTTTTCTTGATTTTTCATCCTGCTCTTGCACTCGTCGGAAAATGGTGGTATAATGAACGCATCAAAGAAATGATTACGGAGGTTTCTCAATATGATCATAAACAAACAGTTACGAAATATCCTTTGGCTATGTTGTTTTACACTGCTTGCCACATGGCTTACTGCGTGCAATCCGGCTGACAGCGGAGCGGATGATACAACGGTCGCCGATACGGTCCCGACCATCATCGCCGAAACCGATGCCGAAACACTTCCCGCGGGAATCAAAAACGACAGACCGACCTGGCGCGATTTGTTCGACGCGAACGAAAACAAGGAAGCTTTGCAGGTCACTGCAGGAGAAACCGCCGGCTTCCGTTTTTCCGTCAATGCACCGTTTGACAGACTGACCGTCTGCTGTCCGTCGTGGTCGGACAACATCGGTACGATGCGCTTCACCCTTTACGCATGGGAAAAGAATTACGACATTACCACGCAGGGGACCGCGCTTGCGTCGGAACTCTATGTCGATTACAATGACAACGCCGATCTGGATTTTTCCTTTGACGCAATGCCTGCGGGTGAATATTATCTGCACATCAGCGAAACGGAGCAGTCGGTCGGTGTGTGGAACTACTTTTCTTCTGTTTCCGGCGGTATCGTTTACAAAAACGGTCTGGAATTCCCGGGTGAGTTTCAGGCAGCAATTCATTTCACAATGACACCGGAGCAGCCGTTCAATCCCTGTTCCTCACAGATCGATCTGAATACCATCGTCAAAACCCCCGATCCCGTCGTTTATTCCGAGGATCACATCCTCAATGTCCGTGCGGCACAGCCCTCCTCCTGGGACGCGGTCGACGGGCTTGGACGTGTACTGCCGTCCAATGAAGAAACGGGTGACGTCCGTGAGGACAAGTTTGTAGGGCTTTTCTACTGGACCTGGCATGCATCTATCGGTTCTCATAACGAAGCGCGCAACAATACCGAGATCATGGCAGAATACCCCGAGGCAAAAAATGATGTCAATCACCCTGTCTGGAAAAGCATCGGCGAATCCAATCACTGGGATGAACCGCTTTATGGTTATTATACAACCGTTGACAAATGGGTTCTGCGCCGTCATGCGGAAATTCTTGCCGATGCAGGTGTCGATGTTATCATCTTTGATAACACAAACGGCATCCAGACATGGCGATCTTCCTATATCACGCTGATGGAGGTCTTTGCAGAAGCACGTGCGGACGGTGTCAACACACC
>JAFYTT010000003.1 GCA_017558715.1 Clostridia bacterium
GGAATGTCGACAGTGCTGCCGCCGCACCTTCTTCCCATTCCCATTGCCAGATGGGATCAAGGTGGGCATTACAAATCAAATGGACTTCTTTCATGATGTCTTTCCTTTCAAGGTTTCATTTTTATTTCTTCCCCAACAGTTCCATCACACACGTCCTTGCCATTAAAATACCTGCGGCGGGAGGAACAAATGCGGTGCTTGCGGGAATGGCTCTGCGTCCGGGTGACGGTTCTTCGTCCGCCGCCTCGGGCGTCAGCGGAATTTCATCCGACCAGACAACGCGGTAATGTGAAAATCCGCGTTTCCGACATTCGGTACGCATGACACGTGCCAGCGGACAGACAGAGGTTTTTGAAATATCGTCAACACGCAGACGGGTCGGGTCGGTTTTGTTGCCGGTTCCGAGACATGCAAGCAGCGGTGTATTCGACGCGCGGCATCGCTCGATCAAAAGCAATTTTGATGACACCGTATCGATGCAGTCAAGGACATAATCATACGCCGAAAAATCAAAGTCGGATACCGTTTCCGCATCGAAAAAACAGGTTTTGACATTCAGGTTCAGATCGGGATTAACCGACAACAGCCGATTTGCCGCCGCTTCGGTTTTGATCATACCGGTTGTTTGATCGGTTGCAAACAACTGGCGGTTGCGGTTGGTGATGGACACGGTATCGTTGTCGCAGATCGTCAGCGTACCGATACCGGAGCGCACCAGCGTTTCCGCCGCCTGTCCGCCGACACCGCCCAGACCGAACACCGCGACATGGGCGTTTGCAAGCCGCCGCATACCGTCCTCACCGAACAGCATACGGGTACGGGAAAAGATGGATTCCATAAGTGTTTCCTTTAAGATGGATTATTTACGCGGTCCGCATTTTGCATGATCAAACGGAACGAAGCCGATGGCAAACGCGGGAGAATCGGGAGAAAGGGAAAAATCGCCTGCCGCAGGATCAGCAAACAAAGGATCCGCGCAAACAGAGTCCTCCTCCATACCTGCCGCCTGCGCCGCATCCAGCGTGGGAAGCGTTTCCTGTGTGGAATAGGTCACATCGCCCTGCGTGTTCCAGAACAGATTGCGGTTTGACACAATTGCACCTTCCTCCAGCGGCATACCGTATTCCGCAAGCATCGGCGTTCCCGTGGAATAGACAATATTGCCCGTGAACATGATCGACAGATGCGGTTCCGCACGGGAAACACGAAGCACATTGTCATCCGCCATTGCAAAGATGTTATTGCGGACAACATTGGAGGTGCCGTAATGCTGATGGTAGCTGTTGGACGAGGTACGGTAGCAGAGATTGTTTTCAAGCAGGATTCCAGCTGAGCCTTCGTCGGTATACAGTGCCCAGCCGCCGTATTCCTTGCACTTGATATCATGGATGCGATTGCCGGAAACCACGGTACCGGGCTGAGAGCCGAGCAGATAGACACCGCCCATGTCGGACAAAAAGCCCTTACCGAGATCATAAATATGGTTGTTGCAGATGCGGTTATCGCGGCAGACGGTCTTTGCATAGCCCCATGTCCAGCCGACGGAAACACCGGTATAATAGAGATCGCCGA
>JAFYTT010000247.1 GCA_017558715.1 Clostridia bacterium
CATCAGTACACGATCTGACGGACTGTCTGCACGACACAGCAGATCATCATGCAGATGCAGTTATCTTTGAAAAGAACGGTGAGATTGTCATTTCCGCCGATGCCGAGGATGAGCCTTTCCCGATCCTCTCAGTTTCCGACATTCTCCTGCCCGGACGGCATAATGTCGAAAACTACATGACCGCCATTGCGGCAGTCCGCGGATATGTCGACCCCGATACGATCACTGAGGTTGCAAAAACCTTCGGTGGCGTGGAACACAGACAGGAATTCGTCTGTGAGCGCGGCGGTGTCAAGTATTACAACAGCTCCATTGACTCCTCGCCGACCCGCACGATCGCGGCGCTTCTTGCCTTCAAGCAAAAGCTGATTGTGATTCTTGGCGGTGCTGACAAGGGTGTGCCGTTTGACAGCCTTGCAAAGCCGCTGGCAGAACGCGCAAAGGCCGTTGTTCTGACCGGTGCTTCGCGTGATAAGATCGCCGCGGCGCTCGAAAACAGTTCCGAATTTCAGGCAAGCGGCGTTCCCGTATACAACACCCCGAATTTCACCGATGCCATCGATGCGGCACGGGATGCGGCAGAGATTGGTGATATCGTCATTCTCTCACCCGCCTGCACCAGCTTTGATGCGTTTCCGAACTTCGAGGTGCGCGGCAATACGTTCAAAAAACACGTTCTTGACTACAAATAACAAAAAACACGTTCTTGACTACAAATAAAAAGAGGAAATCATCATGGAAATCAAACCCTTCTCCGAAAAAATTCTTGCGCTGACTGCTGAAGCGGAAGCCGCACTTGCAGAACGTTTTGCCCAGTTTGATGCAACGGCATTCCGCGGTACCCAGCGCGTTCTCTCCGCATTCGCAGAGCACCGTGTTTCCGAGGCGCTGTTTGCCGGCACCAACGGCTACGGCTACGACGATATGGGCCGCGATACCCTTGACAAGATCTACGCCGATGTCTTCGGTGCAGAAGCGGCATTCGTCCGTCATTCCATCGCCAACGGTACCAACGCGCTGACCATCGGACTGTTCGGTCTGCTTCGTCCGAATGACATTCTGCTCTCCGTCACCTCCCGCCCGTACGACACGCTCAATGAAGTCATCGGTGCAGAGGACAACAACGGCAACGGCTCGCTCAAGGATTTCGGTGTGGAATACCGCCAGATCGATCTGCTGGACGACGGCTCCGTTGATCTTCCTGCGATTGCCGATACGCTCGATGCACTCGGACAGCGTGTCAAAGTCGTCTTTATCCAGCGCTCCAAGGGCTACCTCAACCGCCCGACCCTCTCCGTTGCACAGATCGGCGAGATTGTCCGCGTTGTCCGGGCACATTCCGATACCGCATATGTTATGGTCGATAACTGCTACGGCGAATTCACCGAGGATACTGAACCGGCGGCTGTCGGTGCTGACCTCATTGTCGGCTCGCTCATCAAGAATCCCGGCGGCGGTATGGCGGAATCCGGCGGTTACCTTGCAGGCTCCGCACGTGCAGTCGAGCTTGCTTCTTACCGTCTTACCTCGCCCGGTACGGGTCTTGAGGTCGGTGCGACGCTCGGTCAGAACCGCTCGATGTACAAGGGCTTCTTTTATGCCCCGCATACTACGGCACAGGCGCTGAAGACCGCAGCACTTGCGGCATACATCTTTGAAAAACTCGGCTGTGTTGTCGAACCGCGCTGGTGCGATGACCGCTTTGACATCATTCAGGCGATCCAGTGCGGAACACCCGAAGGTCTGTGCGCCTTCTGCCGCGGCATCCAGTCCGGCTCTCCCGTCGATGCGTTCGTCACACCCGAACCCTGGGCAATGCCCGGCTACAAGGATGAGGTCATCATGGCAGCAGGTGCCTTTACACAGGGCTCGTCCATTGAGCTGTCCGCAGACGGTCCGCTCCGTCCGCCGTATACGGCATACCTGCAGGGCGGCCTGACCTACGAATCCGGTAAATATGCAATCATGCGCGCAGCAGACGCAATGCTTGCCGCACAAAATAAGTAAAAGAAAAAGAGAGGATTCACATCATGGCACTACTTTTTGAAAATGGCGACCGCATTGTCTTCGCAGGTGACTCTGTCACCGATATGGGTTCCGCACAGCCCGTCGGCGAAGGTCTGTTTGACAACGTCGGCAGAAGCTATGTCCGCGTAATCGAAAACATGCTCGCCGTCTCCTATCCGAACGTCTTCCTGCGCATCACCAACTCCGGCACCTCCGGCAATACCAGCCGCGATCTGAAGAACCGTTTCGACCGCGATGTCGTCAACCTCAATCCCCAGTGGGTCTCCATCTGTATCGGCATCAACGATGTCTGGCGTCAGTTTGACTCCCCTGCCCTGACCGATATCTGCTGTGACCTCGACGAATATGAAGAAAACCTGCGCGAAATGATCGAAAAAATCAAGGACAAGGTCAAGGGTATCTTTCTCATTACCCCGTATTACATCGAACCGAACAAAAAGGACATGATGCGTGCACGGATGGACGAATACTGCGCCGTCTGCAAAAAACTCGCAAAGGAATACGGCTGTATCTTTGTTGATTTCCAGCAGATGTTTGAGGATTACTGCAAGGTTCGTCATTCTTCCTATCTTGCGTGGGACCGTGTTCACCCGAACCAGATCGGCGCAACGCTGATGGCAAAGGAATTCCTCTCCCACTGCGGTTATAAGTATTGAGGATAAGCGATGCTTCACAATGCGTTATGTATTACAACACCGGACTTTGCCTGCCTTGAACCGCTGAATGTCTTCCACCGCGAGGCAGAACCGTGGGAAAACCACCATGATGCCTCCCTTGAAAATAGACACATTCTGTTCCGCCGTACGTTCACGCTGGAATCCGTTCCCGAAAAGGCAATTCTGTATCTGACGGCAGACGACTATTACAAGCTGTATATCAACGGCATCTTCGTGACACAGGGACCGGCCCCCGGTTATCCGTTCCACTATTATTACAACACACTTGATATCACAAAGTATCTGCACAAGGGTGACAATCTGATCGCGGTACACACCTATTATCAGGGACTTTACAACCGCGTCTGGGTTTCCGCCGATCACAGACAGATGCTCTGTGCGGCGCTGTATTGTGACGGAAAAGAAACGCTCGTAACCGATCCGTCCTGGAAATACGCCTATCACACAGGATATGCCGGTACACGCAAGTTCGGCTACGATACGCAGTTTGCCGAGGACTTCGACAGCCGCGCGCCCGAGGTCGGATTTGAATGTTCCGATTACGATGACAGCGCGTGGGGCTGTGCGGTTCTGCGCGAGCATACCGACTATGTTTTCTGCGCACAGCCGACAGAACAGCTGGATGTTTATGAGATCACGCCGGCATCTGTCCGCCGCACGGTCAATCCCGACGGCACCGTTACGCTCGACGGCGATGTCGGATTTGAATGTATCGGCGGTCTGACGCTGCGTGCCAAGGGGCTGCCCGGAACGAAGATCACCGTCCGCTGCGGCGAAGAACTGCAGGACGACGGACATGTCCGCTATGCCATGCGCTGCAACTGCGTCTATGAGGAGTTCTGGACGCTGTCGGGCGGAGATGACGTGCTGATTCCGTACGACTACCGCGGCATGCGCTATTTCCAGCTGATCCTGCCCGCAGGCTGTTCCCTTCGCGAAGAGGATATCCGCATGCAGGTGCGGCATTATCCCTACAAAGAAGCTCTCGCCTGCCCGACGGACGATGAAACACTGACCCGCGTCTGGCGCCTCTGTGCCGACACAATGAAATACGCGACGCAGGAGGTCTACATGGACTGTCCGACGCGTGAGAAGGGTCAGTACCTCGGTGACGGCACGGTGTCCTCTGCGGCACATACGCTGATTACCGGCGACGGCGCGATGATGAAAAAGGCGCTGTACGAATACGCCCGCTCAACCTTCATCACCGACGGCATTATGACCGTCGCACCCTGCTCCTATATGCAGGAAATCGCCGATTACTCCCTGCAGTACCCGCATCAGCTTCTGTGGTATTACCGCCATACCGGCGACAAACAAACCCTTGCGGCGCTCGCTCCGTACTGTGAACGCGCCGTTGCCTACTTCCGCCGTTTTGACCGCGGAGACGGTCTGATCGAGGGCGTTGACACATGGAATTTGATCGACTGGCCGGAAAATTTGCGCGATAACTATGATTTCCCCGCAAAGAAACCGATCGGTCCCGGTGTGCACAACGTCATCAACGCCTTCTGGTACGGTATGCTCTGCGATATGAACGAAATCCGCCGCCTGCTCGGTCAGACAACGGACGAGGAGGAAACCGCACGTGTTGCCGCGTCCTTTATCCGCGCGTTCTATGACCCCGAGCAGCACCTGTTCACTGACGCGGAAACCACAAAGCATACCGCATCCCACTCCAACTTCATGCCGCTGTACTTCGGGCTTGACCGCAAAACCGAAGATCCCGCCGCACGCGATACGATCATTTCGCTGATTTTGGAGCGCGGCTACTGTATGGGCGTTTATATGTCTTATTTCATGCTCAAAGCCCTTTGCCGTGCCGGCAGACGCGATCTGGCTCTCGAAATGATGAAATCGCCCGACGGCTGGTGCAACATGCTCGCCGAGGGTGCCACCACGCTTTACGAGGCATGGGGCAAGGATCAGAAATGGAATACCAGTCACTGCCATCCGTGGGCGGCGGCTCCGATTCTGATTTTGGCCGATACCAACAATTGATTGAAAGGAATTAACACAATGAATACTCCCGTTTTATATCCGATGCAGTTATCCCCTGTCTGCCGTTCTACCATCTGGGGCGGAAACCGTATGCGTGACTGCTTCGGCTTCCAGACAAAGCTGGACAACATTGCAGAAGCATGGATGATGTCCGCGCGTGACGACAACCCCGGCTTCATCGTCAACGGTGAATACATGGCACAGCGCATTGACAAGCTGCTTGAGGACTACCCCGAGCTGCTTGCAAAGGGCAACACCGATCCCGCATGTCCGCTGCTCATCAAGTTCAGCGACGCACGCGACAAGCTGTCCATTCAGGTACACCCCGATGATGCCTACGCACAGGC
>JAFYTT010000248.1 GCA_017558715.1 Clostridia bacterium
CCGTTATTCTCGCAATGGGCGCAGGTAAGCAGGGCGCAGAGGAGATCCATAAACTGCTTTCGGAGGCGTAATATGCGCTATCCCCTGAAGTACGGGCTTTTTATGGCCGCGTACTACATTACCAATTCGGTATACCAGGGATTTATCACACTGTACTACAAAAGCGCGGGCATGAACGAGGCGCAGCGCGGCATTCTGATTGCTGCGGTATCGCTGGTTTCCGTGTTCGCGCAGCCCTTCTGGGGCGGTGTGGGAGACAGAGCCCGTTCCCGCGCCCGCGTAATCCGGCTGCTGTGTCTGGGCGCGTGCGTGATGGTCGGGCTGTTTTTTTCGGCAGGTTCATCGTTTGGCCTGCTGCTTGCGTTTACGTGTGTGTTCGCGGCGTTCTATACGTCGATTCAGCCCATGGGCGATTCGGTGATTCTGGAATCGCTGCAGGAAGCTGTCCGCCGCGATAAAATTACAGAACCGGAAGATGCACGCAAAGCTCTGATGCAGATTCTCGCCGAAATGATCGGTGCGGGTGAACCGCTGAATCTTTCCACCACACCTGCCGTCGTCCTCGTCATCGGTGTCAACGGTGTCGGCAAGACCACTTCCATTGCAAAAATCGCAAATCTGCTCAAAAAGGATGGCAAAAAAGTGATCCTTGCCGCCGCAGACACATTCCGTGCCGCCGCAATCGACCAGATCGCAGTCTGGGCTGACCGTGTCGGTGTTGAGCTTGTCCGCCATGACGAAGGCTCCGATCCCGCATCTGTCGTTTATGATGCAATCAGCGCCGCAAAGAGCCGTCACGCCGATGTACTGATCGTCGATACTGCCGGACGTCTGCACAACAAGAAGAACCTGATGGACGAGCTTGCCAAGATCAACCGCGTCATCAGCCGTGAACTGCCCGATGCGGCACGCGAAACGCTGCTGATTCTCGACGCGACCACCGGTCAGAACGCCGTCATTCAGGCATCCGAATTCAAGAACGCCGCTGATATCACCGGTCTTGTCCTGACCAAGCTCGACGGTACTGCCAAGGGCGGTATTGTCTTCTCCATCAAGCGCGAACTCGACATTCCCGTCAAGTTCATCGGTGTCGGTGAGCAGATGGAAGATCTGCAGGTCTTCCACGCGGATGAGTTCGTTCGGGCGATGTTTGAGGAATAATGGAGGATACCGCTGTGAAAATCGTACTTGCGTCCAGAAACGCACATAAAATCAAAGAGCTTTACGCATTCATTTCCCCCATTGATCCGTCCATCGAGATTCTTTCCCTCGACGACATCGGCTTTGTCGGTGACATTGAGGAAGACGGAACCACATTTGAAGAAAACGCACTCATCAAGGCAAAAGCCGTTGCAAAAATGGGTTATATCGGCATCGCCGACGACTCGGGGCTTGCAGTTGACGCGCTGAACGGCGCACCCGGCGTTTATTCCGCGCGCTATTCCGGTGAGCACGGCGACGATCACAAGAACAATATGCTGCTGCTCGAAAACATGAAGGATGTCCCGGACGAAAAACGCACGGCACAGTTCGTTTCCGTAATTGCCTGCGCCTTCCCCGAGGATTCCCATGAACCGATCGTCTGCCGCGGCGAATGTCCCGGTACGATCCTGCATGCCTACCGCGGAAACGGCGGCTTCGGCTATGATCCGCTGTTCTACTACGCGCCGTTTGACAAAACCTATGCGGAAATGATTCCTGACGAAAAGAATCAGATCTCGCACCGAGCAAACGCTATGGCACTGTTTATCGCAAAATTCAAAGAAATCTTTCCCACACTGTAATATTTGAGGTATTTATGACAAGCAAACAAAGAGCCTATCTCCGTTCCATGGCCTCCCAGATCGATACCATTTTCCAGATCGGCAAGGGCGGTATCTCCGAAGAAATGTGCAAGCAGATTTCCAATGCGCTCGATGCCCGTGAGCTGATCAAGCTCCGTGTTCTTGACAATGCGGAATATATGCCGCGCGAGGCCGCCGAAGAAATTGCGGAAGCAGTCGATGCCGAGGTCGTTACCGTCATCGGCACCAAGTTCGTTCTGTTCCGCATTTCCTCCAAGGAGAAGAACCGCAAGATCGATCTGTCCGCCATCAAGTAAGATGAAGCGCGGTAATTATAACGGCAAGATCGGTATTTACGGCGGTACATTCGGACCCGTGCATCTCGGACACATCCGCGCGGCACATGCATTTCTTGATGCCTGCTGTCTCGATCGGCTATATATTCTGCCGACGGCAATTCCGCCGCACAAGGCAGTCTCACAGGCAGATACGCCCGAAGATCGTCTGCAGATGCTGAAGCTCGCGTTTTCCGAGCCGGAATACGCCGATGACCGTATCATTGTCTCCGATTACGAACAAAAGCGCGGCGGAAAGAGCTATACCATTCTGACATTGGAGCATTTCGCCGAGGAATCCGACGATATCACCATGCTGTGCGGAACCGATATGTTTCTGACACTGGAGCGCTGGTATCGCGGCGAGGACATTCTGCGCATGGCGCATATCTGTTGTCTCTGCCGTGACGATGATCCTGCCTCCATGAACGAAATCGAGAAAACCGCCGCACATTACCGTGACACCTACGGGACAACCGTTGTTTTGCCGCCGTTTTCTCCGCTCGTCATTTCTTCCACCGAAATCCGCGCCCGTATTGCCGCAGGACAGTCCACCAATGACGTTCTGCCCGCATCCGTACGCGGCTATATCGACGCACACGGCTTATACCGTGCATAAAAGGAATCATAACCGTGACCATCTATAACGAAACCACCATCGAGGCTGTTGCCCGCGAAATTCCGCAGTTCATTTCGGGCAAACGGCTCAATCACACCTATGCCGTAGAGCGCGAATGCCGCGTCCTCGGCGCACTGTTTTCCGCGCATCCGATACTGATGTCACAGGAGGATGTATATAAACTGCGCATCGCCGCTCTTCTGCATGACATCACCAAGGAAAAATCCGTTGAGGAGCATGCCGCCCTCGCTGCACAGTATCACATCCCGCTGTCCGATCTTGAAAAAAGTGCCCCCAAGGTGCTTCATGCCAAAACAGCACCGCCGCTGGCTCGCCAGACCATCAACGCAACGCTCGGATGCTGTGTCGTGGACGATACCGTCTGTGATGCCATCCGCACACATACCACAGGAGCGGCGCACATGAGTCTGATCGGCAAACTGCTGTATCTTGCTGACTATATTGAGGAAACCCGCACGTTTGAGGACTGCATCACCCTGCGTCATTGTTTCTACGACACGCTTGACACCTGCAAGGACGACCCTGCGGCGTTATCCGCGCACCTTGACCGTGTCCTGCTGTGTTCCTTTGATATGACAATCCGTGATCTGCTCGACAGTCATGCTCCGATTGATGCAAACACAACGGCGGCACGCAACGCCCTGCTCTTTTCCTCTGCCCGCTGAACACCCCCATCTGCCCTTTTTCATAAGAAAGGCGTGAATGATTTTGGAAAATAAACACCCAAGCACAACCCCGTCCCAACAAACAAGAGAACAACTCCTGCAATCGCTGCAGCCCCTGACATCCGTTCCGCTCGATCAGCTGACCGATGAACAGGTCGATGTTCTCATTGAGCGTCTGACTGCCCTGCAGGCACAGAAACATGCCGCGCAGAAACAGGCCGCTCCCGAGAATCCCGCACAACCCGATACAAAAACAACCCCACCGACCGATGAAGAAATTCATGCGGCGATCCTGAAAAAAGCCAACGAAGCGGAGGCAGCACTGTCCCGTGCCGAATCCGACAAATCTGCGTCCGATGCAAATACCGAATCGGATGACATTGTCATCCTTCCCGATCCGACCTGTTTCGATCATCTCGGGGATGAACCGAAAAACGGCATTGATTACGACCCGTCGATGAGTACCTATACC
>JAFYTT010000249.1 GCA_017558715.1 Clostridia bacterium
TCGGACCTGCATCACATTCGGGTGTGACGATATGAACGGTTGCACCCGACAGCTTGACACCCTTTTCCAGTGCCGCTTCGTGGACGTGCAGTCCGTAGAAGCCCTTGCCGCAGAACGACGGAATCAGCGCGGGATGGACATTGAGGATCTTGTTGGTGAATGCTTCATAGACCTGCTCGTCAAAGATGGTGAGGAAGCCGGCGAGCACGACAAGATCGATATTTTCTGCGACCAGCGTATCGGTCAGCGCACGGGAATACGCTGCGATATCAGCATATTCCTTACGGGAAAGCACAACAGACGGAATACCGTTATTTGCGGCACGTTCCAGCGCGTAAACATCGGGCTTGGAGGACAGTACCAGTGCGATCTCACCGTTTCCGAGCTCACCGCGCTTCTGTGCATCGATCAGTGCCTGCAGATTGGTGCCGCCGCCGGAGACCAGCACGGCAATTCGTTTCTTGGACATGATGCTCTCCTTTTATGATTATGCAAGGACGATCTTTTCGTCACCTGCAACGATCTTACCGATGACGTAAGCGTCTTCGCCGTTTGCACGGAGAATTTCGAGTGCGGTGTCAACTTCGTTTGCGGGAACAACGATGCTCATGCCGACACCCATGTTGAAGGTGTTGAACATGTCACGTTCCGGAATGTTGCCGGTCTTCATGATCAGATCGAAGATCGGGAGGACACGGACTGCGGACTTGTCGATGTCAGCGCACAGACCGTCCGGGATGGAACGCGGAATATTTTCGTAGAAGCCGCCGCCGGTGATGTGGGAGATACCCTTGACATCGACCTTTTCAAGAAGTGCGAGAACGGACTTTACATAAATGCGGGTGGGGGTCAGCAGGGTTTCTGCGATGGACTTGCCGCCGAGTGCTTCATTGGGAACATAGAGATTGTCGGGATTCTGGTCGATGGAGAATACCTTGCGGACGAGGGAGAAGCCGTTGGAATGGATACCGGTGGAGGGAAGTGCGATCACAACGTCACCTTCCGCCATGCGAGTGTTGTCAAGAATCTTCTTCTTGTCAACGATACCGACAGCAAAGCCTGCGAGGTCGTAATCGTCTTCGGGCATCAAACCGGGATGTTCTGCGGTTTCGCCGCCGATGAGTGCCGCGCCGGACTGGACACAGCCCTCAGCCACACCGCCAACGATGGCAGCGATCTTTTCGGGAATGTTCTTGCCGCATGCGATATAGTCAAGGAAGAACAGCGGACGAGCACCGCAGCAGATGATATCGTTGACGCACATAGCAACGGCATCGATACCGATGGTGTCATGCTTGTCCATCAGGATTGCCATCTTGACCTTGGTGCCGCATCCGTCGGTACCGGAGACGAGAACAGGTTCCTCCATACCGGCAATCGGCAGACCGAAACAGCCGCCAAAACCGCCGACATCGTCTAAACAACCTTCGTTCTTGGTGCGTGCGATGTGTGCCTTCATGAGTTCAACGGCACGGTAGCCGGCAGTAATATCAACACCGGCTGCTGCGTAGGATTCGGATTTGGAATTGTTATGCATGTTGTCTTCTGCGTCACGGTTGTCCGTGACTTCCTTTCATGATAATTGAAGAGAATATATGGGATTAGGGATAACGAACGTGAATTAAGGGGTATCACACAGCCAGACACGGCAGTCGGCAGTCGGCGCGTGCTCCGGATTTTCACAGTCACAGAACAGCGCATACAGGGTTACGGTTTTGTGAGAATCGTCGGAGGTCAGCGGCAGATAATAGGTAAAATTCTCTGTCTTATGCTGATTGACGTAATGCTCCCAGATGTTGGCTCGATAGGACGATGCACGGTCGGGGAAAGCGCGATATTCACCGTCGATTTCCGCTGCACACCAGAGGGCTTCGTTGCCGCAGAAGCCGTCAGCGGCAAGTGCGAGCATCTGTCCGTCTGTGATTTCGGGCAGCGTCAGCGTGACGGTCTTGCAGGTCTGCACCATAAACTTGTCGGGCGGGGACTGCAGATTGTTGACACGCGGGTTTGCGAGTGTCAGCTCCGTTCCGTTTTTGTAAAGACGAATCGCATAAATACGATCCATCGGTTCGGGGAGCAGGAAATAACGCAGAGCACCGACCTTGTACTGAACGCGCAGTCGTTTACCGTCCACCTCATAAATGGTGTGAACACTTGAGGTAACCACAGGCGCTTTGCAATGTGCATTGATGACGCTGGTCTCGGTTTTGTCAGCAGACATCCACACGGCAAGGTCTTCGGAATACTGACCCGATGTGGGAATCTGTGCGGCAAGCACCTCGGTGACGGGTGTATCAATGGAGAAACATTCGATTTCAACCGTATCCGCGTCATACATTGCACCGAAGTCGACACGCAGACAGCCGCCGTTATGGCGAAGACCGCCGAAATAGAAGCGGGAGTAACCGTCAAAGAACGTATCGGGATTGCCGTCAAACGCGAATCCGCCTTCACAGCCGCGTGCTTTGTACGTTTGCTGTGCGAAGAACGCGTCACGGGCAGCCTGTACCTCGGGGATGCCTGTTTCACCCGAACGGCGAATCGCACGTGCTTCCAGGGAATCGTTGTCGATGCCGAACAGCGCGGCTTCCAGAATCTGACCGGCATTTTCGGGCATGTCACATGCGGACAACTGTCCGAGATATTTTGGCGGTGTCAGCTTCTTTGTCGGAAGTGTCGGCATGGCGTAAAGCTCGTTCTTCGGCGCAATTTCAAGCAGATGCGCACGGAACGGTTCCAGTGTCAGGGAAACGGTATCGCCGATATGGCAGTCACCGATGATTTCTGTTGTCGGATGGTGAGAAACAATGCGGACGGCAGTACCCTTGGGCAGATGCAGACCGACGGTTTCATCAAGCGCAAGCGATATCACGTGGGTATTCCACGTATTGTTGCCTGTAACGATGAAGCGGTGGGAGTCGGTACCGCGGGATACGGGATTGGCACCGGGGATCGGATTACCGTTTGCGTCCTGCGTAACGCCCATCGATTCGGGCAGCTTCAAACCGTTGACCAGAATCGGTGCGGCAAGCTTGTGGAGGTTGAAAATATATGCCAGACACGCGTATTCATCATCTCGCAGAAACCACGGATTGCCGTAAATTTCCGGGGAGAGAATCATACAGCGTCCGAACGCCTGATAAATCAGATCGTCGTCAAAATAATCGGGGCAGGAAGAAATGCAGACACCGTGATCCTCCGCAAGCCGTTCCAGATCATCGGGAAGACCGCGGTCGAAGATGAAGCAGCGGTGATGGGAACCGGTATTTCCGTTGGCCGAATGGACATCGACATACGTTTCCGCTCCCTGCCATAAAAAGGTCGTCACGTGCGGTTCTGCTTCGTAGAGATTCAGTCGGTGATTGAGAACAATCAGATCGGGAGAATATTTACGGCATTCTCGGAGAAGATCGGCAAAGACCGATGCTTTTTCCGCACGGAGTACCCCGCAGACACCGTCGAGCTTGAACAGCGCGAAGTGGTATTTGCGGCAGAGGTCGGCATAGAAGGTAAACCGTTTTTCCTCTTCCTCGGGTGTATTGCCGAATCCGTCGGGACCGCCCCAAAGCCCCATGCGAATACCGAGATTTGCGGCGTGCTCTGCAATCGGTGCCCAGCCACGCGGATACTGCGAACGGAATTTTTCACCGTTTTCGTCGCCGTAACCGTTTGCGGAGCCGTCAAAGTTGCCCGCGTCCCAGGCATAGATTTTGATTTCCATACCGTAGGTACGCCGCAGATAATCGAAAAAGTTTAAGTTGATGTGGGTCTGTTCTTCAGTAGAACCTTCATTGGTGTTGTTGACCCAGGAAAAATATTGCGGAATCGAGGGCGTTGTCTGATCGGCACCGGCATCCTCGCGCCGCTTGATTTTGCGTGTATCATGCATGATCATTACCTCTCCGTTCGATGAGGGAACGTTGTCGGATCAATCCTTACCGGTCCAGCAGTAGGTACAGACGTCCTCTGCGGGAAGACCGATGGCTTCGATCACGCCTTCAACAGACTGGAACTGCAGGGAGGTCAGCTTAAATTGCTTTGCCATCGCTTCACGCAGTTTTTTGCCGCGTTCGGTGGAGGCATCGGAATATTCGTTGATATATTTGTGTCCCTCATCGCCTTCCAGATCCTGAATAGTACGTCTTGCAACCAATTCCAGATCGTTGTTGCTACGGGAGAAGTTTAAGAACTTACAGCCGAACATGATCGGCGGGCAGGCAGAACGGATATGCACTTCTTTTGCACCGTTGTCATAGAGGAAGTCGACCGTTTCGCGGATCTGTGTACCGCGGACAATGGAGTCATCGACAAAGAGCAGTTTTTTGCCGTCGATCAGGGTGTGGACGGGAATCTGCTTCATTTTTGCGATCTTGTTGCGCATCGACTGGTTGGACGGCATGAAGCTGCGCGGCCAGGTCGGTGTATATTTGACAAAGGGACGCGCATAGGGAATGTGGCTTTCGTTTGCATAACCGATGGCATGCGGGATACCGGAATCGGGTACGCCTGCGACATAGTCGATGTCTTGTGCCACGCCCGCTTCTTTATCGGCACGCGCCATGATCTGACCGTTTCTCATACGCATCGCCTCAACATTGACACCTTCGTATACGGCATTCGGATAACCGTAGTAGGTCCAGAGGAACGCGCAGACACGCTTTTGCTTACGCGGAGGTGCAAGCTGTGTGATACTGTCTGCTGTGATACGGACGATCTCACCCGGTCCAAGCTCACGCTCGAAAATATAGTCGAGCTTAAGCATCGCAAAGTCTTCAAAGGTTGCGCAGTGTCCGTACGCGGGGTTGTCTTCGGTGGGATATTTTTTGCCGATAATGAGCGGCAGACGACCGTATTTGTCACGCGCGGCAATCATCGATCCGTCCTCACACAGAATGAGGATGGATGCCGTACCCTCGATCATGTCGTGGGCGAAGCGGATACCCTCCTCAAAGGAGCCTTTCTGATTGATCAGTGCGGAGACCAGCTCGATGGAATTGATCTTGCCGGAAGTCATCGCAGTGAAGTGTCCGCCGGAGAAGGTCAGATACTGCTTGATCAGCGCATCGGCATTGGTGATGACACCGACAACGGCGATGGCGTAGACACCGAGATTGGAGCGGATCAGAAGCGGCTGGGGATCGGAGTCACTGATACAGCCGATGCAGGCACGTCCCTGCATTTTGGTAATATCGTCTTCAAATTTGGTACGGAACGGCGAGTTTTCGATGGAGTGAATGTAACGCTGAAAACCGATTTCATCGTTGACACATGCCATACCGCCGCGTCTGGTACCGAGATGGGAGTGATAGTCTACGCCGAAAAAGACGTCGGTGGTGACGTCTTCCGAGCAGACTGCGCCAAAAAAACCACCCATAGATGTTTGCTTCCTTTCAGATCAGGAGATTAGTGATTGTACTTTTCTTCGAGTGCGCGGTTTGCGGCGAGAACCTTTTCTGCAGCCTTTGCGCGGGATGCATCCAGCTTTTCAGCCAGTTCCTTGTTTTCAATGGAAAGCATCTGAACTGCAAGGAGTGCCGCATTTGCCGCACCGTCGATGGCAACGGTCGCTACCGGAATACCGGTGGGCATCTGAACGGTGGAGAGCAGAGCATCCAGACCGTCGAGCGTTGAAGACTTGACGGGGATACCGATGACGGGAAGGGTGGTACCCGCTGCCATAGCACCTGCCAGATGCGCCGCTTTACCTGCTGCGGCAATGATAACACCGAAGCCGTTTTCGCGTGCGCCGGTAACAAATTCGCGTGCTTCTGCGGGGGTTCTGTGTGCGGAATATACATGTACCTCATACGGTACGCCGAATTCTTCAAATACGGAGAATGCTTTCTCTACGACGGGCAGATCGCTGTCGCTTCCCATGATGATTGCTGCTTTTTTCATTGCCATAACTGTTTCAGCCTTTCTTTTCGGTGTTTGTAGAAAAAATAAAAGGGCAATCCTATGCTATAGAACATCGGACTGCCCAGACGGACGACATTGCACGGCATCTCTGCCGCAGTTATAATATGCTTCCCGCTTCCGTGTGTAAACTCACACATAATTCCTCTCGAATTTATGATTCCGTCAGTTGAGGGAAGTTCGATATATTACTTATATATTATACACGAAAGGAGGGTGGTTTGTCAAGTGGACAAAGAGAGAAAAAATGATGGAAAATGATATGTTTTTTGGAGGATTGAAGCATGGTTGACAGACAGACTTAAAACTGCGGAAACCGCTGTGTTTTTCTGTGCGTTTTTTGCATCAATCCGCGCATATATCCGAGTGATACCGCGCAGAATGAGAACAGTGAAATGAAGAAATTCGGAGGAAGCCACGATCCATGTACCGTCTTATGTTTTCCCTGTCCGCCCTGCTCACCGGCGGTTTTTTATACTGTCTTGTCGAAATTCTGTACCGCGGGTATACGCATATCAGCATGTTTTTGCTTGGCGGTATTTGTTTTCTGTGCATCGGCGGGATCCGTCGTACGTTTCGCGACGGTGCTGCCGCACAGAAGATGCTGCTTTGCGCCGGTGTCATCACGCTGTTTGAATTTCTGTGCGGTGTATTTGTGAATCTCGGACTCGGGCTCGCGGTCTGGGATTATTCCTCGATGCCGATGAATGTCATGGGCCAGATCTGCATCACATATTCCGCCGCATGGTGTCTTTTGGCAGTACCTGCAATGGGGTTGGATTGGCTGATGTGCCACAACGCTTGGAACATGGAACGGTCAGGTCCGGCTCATTCCTCTGTCAGCGACGCGATATATGCATCCAAATGCGGAATCCGGAAATTGACAAATTCTTCGATGTAAGAAAGGTTGGTGGTATCCCCGCTCTTCGGCCATTTTTTGCGGTTGCGGTTGAGTGCACCGGAATCCTCAAGAAGAGTACGGAATGTATGTGCGCGGGTAAGGATTTCCTCGGTTGTCAGCCACGTTTCACGCAGTTCCTTCCAGCGGTTTGCAAGCGTTGTCCGAAAATCGTTGACATTCAGTTCGATGTATCGGTCAAAGATCGGCATTGTCTGAATCTCGTAAAAAGCATACGGCTCATGATACAGGTGCAGATCTCCGCTCTCGCCCCAGTTCAGTCCGAAGGAAATATCGCAGTCCCACGGTGCCATGACGAGCTTTCCGTTGTCGGCGCGATAGGATAAATACAGATTCTTCCAGCGGTTGTCGCGTCCGACGATGACATTGAGGAAAATCCACATGTCGGCAAGATTGTCCTCGTCCATAACATTGCCGATTTGCTTCTGAAAATAGAAATCCGAGCTTTCGTAGGTGATTTCCACATAGTCAAGGAACGGCTTCCATGCATCGCGCGCGGACGCATCGGTGACCTCTGGATACTTGACCTCTACCTCGGCGACCTGCGCCTGTTCGTGCAGGATTGCACCGCGCAGTTCGTTCACTGTCGGAACGACCCAGGAGCTGACCTTGTATACAGAACCTTCTTTCCCTTGCGATAAACCGAACTGCTTTGCGTCCTCCGGTTCGCACAGACCGTATAATCCCCAATATTTGCCGCCGAGGATGACCTCGACATACCGCATACGTGTACCGAGGATGGTTCCGTCGCCGTAATGGTCGGCACCGATGTCTTCCCACAGATCGTAGGCGAGCATATCGCGGACCTTGGTTTCCTCCTGATACATGGCATTGAGCACCCAGTCGTCATCGTCGCGCAGACCGCAGAGCGCCATGTTTTTCTGTGCATTACAGGTGATGTCGCTGTAAAGAGAAAACTTGAAGCTGTGCTTGTCGTATTTTGCACTGGTACCGCCGCGGGTGTGGATTCTGCCCGCACAGTCATCCGAGACAACGGTGTTCGTGATGGGATCACAGGGATCGTAATAGGAGAAGAACATCGGTGAATCGGGCGATCGTTCGATTTTGGTGGATGCGGTGATGCCGCCGTCGGCCTTGCTGTACAAGTCAATCTTCAGCATCGGCAGACCCGTGCAGATCAGCCTTGCTTCGGAATAGAACTGCTAACCGCAGATCAGAATCCGATAGTTGTGACCGGTGCGCAGTGCTGTTGCTTTGTCGGGAAGTGCGCTGTCGGATACGATATACAGTGCGGCATCCGAGATCAGTGTGATGCTGTCCCAATCGGGATTGTCCGTATCCAGCGGAAGATAATACGTCGGCGTTTTTTCGTTTTGTGCCAGGGGAATGGCATGCCGTATCCCATCGCCGTCTTCCTGCGTGTACAGCGTCGGCAGAATTTCGGACGGTGTACGTGCGGCTTTCAGTGTTTCTGCGGTATCCGCATTGCAGACGGGGATACCGAACAGAACGGAACTTCCGTCCGCTGAGACAGCTGTTGACTGACAGGCGCAGAGCATGGCTGTGAGCAGAAACAACAGCAGATAAATAGAAATTCGACGCACAACGATGCTCCTTTCCTGTGAATGATAAATTGAGATTACATACGTCCGTTTTGAATCAGCTGACGGACACGCACGGTTGCCCATACCATGATCGCAAGCATGACGGCAAGCGTCGGTGCGAACAGGTCGGTGGTGATGTGCTGGGCAAGAAGACCGAACAGCGGCGGCATGATCATGATGCCGAGATATGCAGAACCCATCTGGGTACCGATGACCGACTGGGAAAGCTCCCGACCGAAGTTTTCGGGGGTCAGATGGATCATGTTCGGGAAGTAAGCGCCGTTGCCGACACCGATGACAAACAATGCAATACCGTCAACGATGGGAGGAATCGGTACGAACAGCTGCAAAACCAGCACAGCAATGGCTGCGGCACTCAGACATTCACCGCCAATGATGATCTGCCACGGGGTCAGCTTGGATGAGAACAACCCGGAGAGCAGTCTGCCGAGAGCGATACCGACATAATAAAGTGTGACCACGCGCGCGGCATCGTCAGCACCGAGTCCGCGGCTGTTGACAAGATATGTCGCCCCCCAGACTCCGCAAATATGTTCCAGCGAGCAGGAACCGAAAAATGTCATGCATGCGGCACGGACACGCGGTCTGGAAATCAGCTTCAGCGGACTGACAATGGGATATTGGGTTTCTGTTTCCGTATCGGTGCTGTCATTGCCTTTTTGGTGGACACGCCAAAGCGGACAGGAGACCAATGCGAGCACCGCAATGCAGATCTGAATGGCGAACATGGTCTTGTAACCGGGACGCCAGCCGCCGCTTTCTGCGAGGAAAAATGACAGCAGATACGGGCTGATGGACACACCGATGCCGTAGAAGCAGTGCAGAAAGCTCATCTGCATGGCATTGTAGTGCAGAGCGACATAGTTGTTCAGCGCCGTATCAATGGAGCCTGCACCGATGCCAAGCGGCAGAGCCAGCACACAGAACCACCAAAAGCTGTTTGAGAGCGAAAAACCGAGCAGTGCAAAAGCTGTCAGCAGGGTACTGATCCAGGTAACACGCCAAGTCCCGAGTTTTGCAATGACATAACCCGAAACGAATGAGCAGAAAACCGTCCCGCAGGAAACGATCAGCGCGACAATGCTTGCATAAGAGATGGGTAGATTGAGATCGGTATAGATGGCAGGCCATGCGGCTCCGAACAGAGAATCGGGAATCCCGAGTGCAATGAAGCAGAGATAAATAACAATCAGAAGTAAGGTAGCCATATCAAAAATGCTCAAAAAGACCGTTTGTGCGTTTCGGGAATGCGCGGAAGAAGTCAGCGGCATCGTTTTCCATCTTCACGCCGTCGAGATAGGATGCGAGGGTCGCGTCAAACGAATCGGTGCCGTAGAACAACTTCGAAAGAGCGGTCGGACCGACGGTCAGATCGGCTTTGGAAAGATCACTGTCAAGACGTTCGACCTCACATTTGCCGTTTTCATATTCGACACGGAAGGTACCTGCAACATCGGGCAGCCAGTCCTCCACACGCAGGGTGAAAATGCCGCGTTCTGTCGGATACGCATTGACACGCAGCATGGCTTCGGTGTTGAGAATCCGTGCCATGATGTCGGGATGGATATCGTAACGGGTGTCCATGAAATGCTTGAGGCAAAGATCCACTTCGGGAATCGGACCGAGATCGTGGAAGCGGATGGTCTTTAATTCGCCCTCAAACATGCGCAGAAACGACAGCAGATGCAGAAGCGCATCACGGTCCAGATACCCCATTTCCCAGACATGCAGGTTGTCGGAAATCATGCGGTTGATGCCGTCGTAGTGATTTTCGATCTGCGTGATGACATAACCGGTACATGTGCCGACTTCGTTATAGTAGAGATAGGTGTAGCATTTGGACTTTTTGAACTGATCCACGGAAAAACGGTCGAAGGACAGATTGCGGTTCTTGTTGAATGATGCGAACAGACCGAGGATATCCTCCGGATGTTCCGCTTCCTCCAGCTGAACCAGATCACTGTAGCGCGGCAGAAAATCGAGTGCGGTCATCGGCATGTCGGCAATGATCGTATCGGATACGCGCTCATAGCCGAATTTACGGTAATAGGAGAACGAGAACGGATGCAGAAGGCTGACATACCATCCGTTTTCGCGGGAGGACTGCATCAGATTTTCCAGCAGTTCCCGTACCGTACCCTGACGGCGGAACTGCGGTCTGGTACCGACACCGCCGATGGTCATGGTCGGGATCCAGCTGCCCGCAAACCGCGTCCTGATGGTGTTGACGGTTGCGTGTGTCATTTCCACACCGTCATCCCGACAAATCTGATATCCGATGCTCTTGCCATGTTCATCGTCCTGATTGATATATGTATTGTAAATCATGAGGAATATCCTTTCTTTGATAAATCAGTTTTCAACAGTATACCATGAATTTGGGCGTTTGGCAAGCGGATAGTCCAATATTTTCCGGAAAACCGAAAAAATATCGGATACCGCCGGATTCTGTGTTCGAATTAACAGATTATTCACAAACACAAACCCAATCTGTGATATAATATCCGCAATTCTTTTTCTTTATAACGAACGAAAATAACGGAGGAACTTAACAATGAATTTCAAGGGTATCATGACGCTGCTCCTTGCGGCTCTGATGACTGCCGGTACGCTTGCATCCTGCGGCGGAGACCAGGCAGAGAACACGGATACCGCTGCCGTCAATTCTGAGACTGCGGCAGAGACCACGGGAGAACCCGATCCCTTTGCCGCGCTGGACTTCGGCGGTGAGAAGATTCGCTTCTATGTCAACGCAAACGACTACTACGGCTCCGGCTCGTCCAACTATCTGATCAAGCACGATGAAGAAACCACCGGCGATATCGTCAACGAAGCGGTTTACAAGAGAAATACCTTTGTGGAAGAGTTGCTCAACGTCGAAATGGTATTTGAGGACTGCGATTATCATTATGCTGAAATCACAGAACCGCTTTCCAATACCATTTCTGCGGGCGACGATGCATACGATGTTGTTGTGCACGACCTGTTCCCGATGGCGTCCATGTCCGTCGGCGGTTATTTCATGAATGTCCGCGATGGCAAGTATTTTGATTTCACGCAGGATTACTGGTATGACGATTATATGTCTGACCTCGCGTTCGGCTCTCAGCAGGAAAACTATCTGCTTGCCGGTGACTTCTTCCTTGATATCATCCGTTCCGCACATGCGATGTATGTCAACAAGGATCTGTTCAAAGAGCGTTATGAATCTGCGGATGAGCTGTATGAACATGTCAACAATATGACCTGGACACAGGAAGTGTTCCAGAGCTACATCAAGGATTTCTATCAGGATGTTAACGGTGACGGCAAGCCCGATGACGGCGATATCTACGGTTACGGCTATGTCGGTAAGTGGGGCTCTGCATTCCCGTGGATTTCCTCCTCCAACATTCAGCATCTGTCCTATGAATCCGACGGCGCACCGTATTTTGATTTCAACAATGAGCGTTCCGTCAAGCTGCTGGAACGTCTGAACGACATCTTCTACGATACCTCGGCACATGACTACGTCGGTGTCGATACCAACACGAATGCCTTCATGAGCGGTACCGTTCTGTTCGGCGGCTACCAGAGAATTGCTTCCTTTGAAGTATTCCGCGACATGGAATATGAGATCGGTATTCTGCCGTATCCGATGTTCGATGAAGCACAGGGTAAGTATGTCACCTCCACACACGACATCACCAACATCGGTATCATTCCGACCACCTGCTCCAAGATGGATACCGTTTCTGCCGTTCTGGAAGTTCTGGCGCGCGAAACCTACAATACCGTCATGCCGGCATATTATGAAACCGCGCTGAAGGTCAAGTATTCCCGCGACGACCAGTCCTCTCAGATGCTCGATATCGTCCGTGCAGGTCTTGGTAAGGCGTTCCCGCTGGCATACAACAACTACTGCAATAACTTCCCGATGTCCGAAACCTTTGCGTCTCCGCTCGGCTCCAACAAAAAGGACTTCGTTTCCTACTATGACAAGGGTCTCAAGGCGGCACAGGCAAAGCTCGATTCTCTCTGGGATGCATTCTCTTCGATCGAACAGTAAAAACCGTTCCTCAGACACAGTACAGACCGCTGACGCAGATGTGCGAATCAGCGGTCTGTTTTTGTTGTCATTATCCACAAAAACCTCTGAAATCTTTTGTTTATTACGCCAAAAAGCATTGAAATTTACAAATTGTTCATATATCAATGGTTTGTGTATGTTATAATTGGTTACCAAAATAAATCATTGCTTTTATTATTTGAAGTGTTGCACTTGTACGCACGTAATATGGTGCTGCCAGAATTTATTTCGGAGGAACGGATATGAAAACCCAAAGAACACTGACCTTACTGCTTGCTGCGCTGATGGCGGCAGGTACCTTTACCTTTGCATCCTGCGGCGGTGATACGCCTGTCGCGGATGTGCAGACCGATGCGCCGACGGGCGATACCGCGGCGGTGGAAGAAACGACAGCAGAACCGGATCCCTTTGAAGGCTTTGATTTCGGCGGTGAGGAAATCCGTATGCTTGTTTCCGCAAACAATTACGACGGTCTCGGTTCTTCCAATTATGCGATCAAGCATGAGGAAGAAGAAAGCGGCGACGTTGTCAAGGATGCCGTTTTCAAGCGCAATATGAACGTCGAAGAGCTGCTCAACGTCAAGTTTGTTTTCACGGACAATGAGGAAAACTATGACGGTATCAAGTCCTCTCTGCCCAAACTGATTATGGCGGGCGATGATGCGTATGATCTTGTCATTCATGACCTGTTCCCGCTGTGCTCGCTGTCTGTCCAGAACAACTTCATCAATGTGTATGACCTTCAGCACCTCGATTTTTCCAAGGAATACTGGTACGATGCATACATGAAGGACGCGTCGTTCAATTCCGAAGATCAGCGTTACATCCTTGCCGGTGACTACTTCCTGGATATTCTCCGCTGTGCACATGCGCTGTATGTCAATAAGGAAATGTTCAACTCGATGTTTGAATCCGCAGACGAACTGTACGATCACGTTCTGAACGGCACATGGACACATGAAGTTTTCTTGCAGTATATCGAAGAAGCGTATCAGGACATCAACGGTAACGGTACTGCCGACGACGATGACCAGTACGGTTTCTGTACGATCGGCTACTGGGGTCCGATGATTCCGTGGGTCATTGCCTCTGATATCAACTTCCTTGATTATGAATCCGACGGCTCACCGTATTTTGCAATGAACAATGAGCGTTCCGTTCAGCTGCTCTCCAATCTGGTGGAAATTTTCCACGGAGTGGGAACACACAACTACTCAACAAGCGTTGAATCGTGCACCAATGCCTTTATCAACGGCAACTCTCTGTTCAGCGGATATCAGCGCGTTTCCTCCTTGGAGCTGTTCCGCGATATGGAAACCGATATCGGTATTCTGCCGTACCCGAAGATGGATCAGGCACAGGAAAACTACATTACGTCTTCTCACGATACGGCGAATGTCGGTGTTATTCCGATGACCTGTACGAAACTCGACACGATGGGCGCCGTTCTTGAAGTGCTTTCCCGCGAATCTGCAAAGGATGTCGTTCCGGCTTACTACGAAACCGCACTGAAGGTCAAGTACGCGCGTGATGACCAGTCTGCGCAGATGCTCGACATCATCCGTTACAACATCTCCTGCGTCTTCCCGGTTGCGTTCGGTAACTACTGCCAGAACATGCCGCTGTACAATGCCTTCTCAATTCCGCTTGGTGCAAAGAAGACCGACTTTGTTTCCAACTATCTCAAGTTTGAAGCAAAGGCACAGGCAAAGCTTGATGAACTGTGGGATGCTTTCACCTCTATTGATCAGTAAGTATATCATTTTTAGTTTATGAAAACCGTCCGGACCGTCGATGCATTTCTGCAGATCGGCGGTCCGTTTTCGTTGTTATTATTCACAAAAAAATGAAAAATATTTTGTTTATTACGCTAAAAAGCACGGAAATTTACAATTTGTTCATATATTGACAAATTGTATATGTTATAATGTGAACATTCAAGGTTATTTCATAACTTTTATTATTAAAAGCACCCTGTTTGTATAAAGCAAAACAGGGTGCCGCCAGGATTTATTTCGGAGGAACGGATATGAAAACCCAGAGAACACTGACCTTACTGCTTGCTGCGCTGATGGCAGCAGGTACCTTTACCTTTGCATCCTGCGGCGGTGATACGCCTGCGACGGATGTGCAGACCAATGCACCGACCAATGATACCGGCGCTGTTGAAGAAGTCACGGCAGAACCGGATCCCTTTGAAGGCTTTGACTTCGGCGGTGAAGAAATCCGTATGCTCGTTTCCGCGAATGACTATGACGGCCGCGGTTCTTCCAACTATGCGATCAAGCATGAGGAAGAAGAAAGCGGTGACGTTGTTAAGGATGCAGTTTACAAGCGCAATATGAACGTTGAAGAACTGCTCAACGTCAAGTTTGTCTTTACCGACAATGAAGAAGACTATACCGTCATTCCCAAGACCGTATCCAAGTTTGTCACTGCCGGTGATGATGCCTATGATCTGATCATTCATGACCTCTTCCCGCTGTCCACACTTTCTGTACAGAATACCTTCCTGAATGTTTATGATATTCCGCATCTGGACTTCTCCAAGGATTACTGGTATGATTCCTACATGAGCGGTATTTCCTTTGCATCCGAAGATCAGCGTTATCTGCTCGCGGGTGACTATTTCCTGGATATTCTGCGTACTGCACATGCCATCTATTTCAACAAGGATATGTTCAACAACATGTTTGAATCTGCTGATGAGCTGTATGCGCATGTTGATAACGGCACCTGGACACAGGAAGTCTTCTTGCAGTACATCGAAAATGCTTATCAGGACATCAACGGTGACGGTACTGCGGACGATGATGACCAGTACGGCTTCTGTACGATCAACTACTGGGGGCCGATGATCCCGTGGGTCATTGCATCCGAAATCAACTTCCTCGATTATGAATCTGACGGTGCACCGTATTTTGCGATGAACAATGAGCGTTCTGTCCGTCTGCTGGAAAATCTCGTTGAAATCTTCCACGGCAAGAGCACGCACAACTATTCCGCAAGCGTTGAAGCATGTACCAATGCCTTCATCAACGGTAAGTCTCTGTTCAGCGGCTATCAGCGTGTTTCCTCGCTGGAGCTGTTCCGTGATATGGATATCGAATTCGGCATCCTGCCGTATCCGAAGATGGACGAAAAACAGGAAAACTATATCACCTCTTCTCACGATACCGCAAACGTCGGTGCGATTCCGATGACCTGCTCCAAGGCAGAAACCATGGGTGCGGTTCTCGAAGTTCTTGCACGCGAATCTTCCAAGAATGTCGTTCCTGCATATTATGAAACTGCGCTGAAGGTTAAGTACGCGCGTGACGACCAGTCCTCCCGTATGCTCGATCTCATTCGTTATAACATCACCGAAGTATTCCCGATCGCGTTCGGTAACTACTGTAATGACCTGCCGCTCGGCAAGGCATTCTCTACACCGCTTCAGGGTAAGAAGACCGACTTTGTCTCCAACTATGTCAAGTTCGAAGACAAGGCACAGACAAAGCTCGACGAGCTGTGGGAAGCATTCAATTCTCAGGAATAATCTATCATCTCGGATAATAAAAAAACTGCCGATATCGGCAGTTTTTTTATGTTCATTTGTAAGCATAGCGCTCGCCCGTGATGATGTCATAGGTCAGCGCGGTGTGTCCGTCAATCCATTTCTTTGCTTCCTCGGAAACTGCCTTGTGCAGACGGATATTGTAGTACGGGATCGTCTGATAATACGATTCCAGATACGACATCATCGGTGTCATCGGGCCACCGATCAGCTGTGCTGCTGCGGTCATCAGATTGTAGGAGGTGATGTTGTTGTCATTACCGGGGTGAAGCATCGTGCTTTCTTGCAAATCGAAGTTGGCGTAAATCAGAAACGGTGTGGAATACAGCCGCTCGTAATCGGCTTCGTCATACGCACCGATCATGCCCGACTGGACATAGGCGCCGAATCCCGTACCGAGGGTGGGAAGATGGTCACCGAACCAGATAAGAACCGTATCGCGATCGCGATTTTTTACATAGTCCGCAAGTGATGCAAGACATGCATCCGCATGGGAAACGCCTTTTGTGAAATTCAGAACCGCATTTTGCACATTCTCATCAAACGCCGGATTTTCAACGGTGATTTCGTGCTCTTTGTATTTGTTCGGATACGGCTGATGATTTTCCATGCTGATGCCGTATACAAAATTCGGCGTATCGGGATTCTGTTCAAGATAGTATTCGATGGACTGCTCAAACGAAAAGTCGGTGATTTGTCCGCCGTCTACGTAGATCGGCATCGTGCCGTTTTTACCGAGGGCATACAGTGCGTCCTCGAAATACAGCGTGTCGATACCGATCAAGGGATATGCCGATTTCCGGTTATAAAAGCTGGAGGTGTACGGATGAATGGCGAGTGTATTGTAGCCAAGGTCGCGGTAGACCGAAACATAGCTTTCCGTTTCCTTTGTAATGTACTGCCACGGTACGCATCCGGAGGGAAGATTGTCGGTAGACAGTCCTGTGAGAACTTCAAATTCGGGACGAACCGTGCCGCCGCCGAAGCCCGTTGTAAAGAATCTGCCGGAAATGACACCTTCCTCTGCGGTCAGGGCGCGGTAGTTTTTGAGGGGATCGTCGGAAAAGGTGGTGCCCGGAAGCAGAGTCGGATCCCAAAAGCTTTCGGACAGAATCAGAATGATGTCGGGATAGGAGAAGTCATCTGCTTGCCCGGTGGCAACATGATTTTCAAGCAGTGCGGCAATCGTATCCTCGGAATATCCTTCGGGACGCTGGATGTTGGAGGAGAGAACATTGACGGTGAAGGCACCGACAAAACCGTTGACCGAGTAGTTGG
>JAFYTT010000250.1 GCA_017558715.1 Clostridia bacterium
GGGATCGATCTGCTTCAGACCGCCGTAGCGGCTGCCCATGCCGGCTGCCAAAATGACAAGTGTCATACTATTATACCTCTTTCGTTCATATAATGGCGTGATATCCGACCGATCCTGCTTTTTCGCAAAGCGGTCAGATCGACACATCCATGATTATTTTATATTGTATCATATCTTTTATGAAAATGGAAGTCCTTTTTTCAAAAAAATCAGAAAATTTTCAGCGATCCCATCAAATTCGACAGGATCGCTGTTTTGGATCTCTCATGAATGTGCTTTCATCGAAAGACGCAGACGGTCGGAAATCATCGCAATAAATTCGGAGTTGGTCGGCTTGCCGCGATTGTTCTGAATCGTATAACCGAAATACTCATTGAGAACATCGACATCGCCTCTGTCCCATGCAACCTCAATGGCATGTCGGATGGCACGTTCCACACGGGAGGAAGTTGTTTTGTACTGCTTTGCAACCGTCGGATACAGCATCTTTGTGACATAATTGATGATATCGGGGTCATCTGTCGCCATCAGAATTGCCGTACGCAGGTACTGATACCCTTTGATATGAGCAGGTACACCGATACGGTGAATGATCCGCGTAACCTGCGCTTCCAGATTGCGTGTGCTGTCATCCGCGCTGTCGGCAAACGATCGGTCGTTATAACCGCCGATATTGAGCGTCAGGGATGCGGGGTTTTCCTTATAATCATAAATCGGTGTACGGAGGCTGCTTTCATTCTTCTCCGCGCGGATGGTCGGAATACATTCTCCCTGTGCCGCCATACCTCCATCCTGCGGGCTGCTCATGCGCTGATACAGCATATCGGCGATCTTCCACAGCTCCCGATAATCAAACGGCTTCGACACGCAGTAGGAAGCGCCGGCTTTGGAAGCCTCCGCAAACAGATTTGCCGTCCCTTCATAATTGATAAATACAAACTGCGGACGCGTGATGTATTTTCCGCCCATTCTGCGGACAGCATGGATCACACCGAGGCCGTCAAGTTTGGGCAGCCAGGCATCGATAAAAGCGACATCGGGATCCGATCGCAGAATTTCCTGCACCGTGTCCTCTCCGTTCGCTGTCTCAAGCACTTCCGCCGTACCGTACCGCTTCATATTTTCAGCAAACAGCCGTCTGGCCTCGGCATTGAAATCCGCAAATAAAATCTTCATTTCCTTTTCCCTCTTTTTCCTATAATATTTGATGTATCATACAGAGTACACAAACCCGATCGGCTGTCTGTGCGCATCTTGTTTTCATGTAATATCTTATCACAATTGCCGGATATTGTCAACGGATTTACCGCAATTATTTATTTTTTCGTTCCCGTTTTCTCGACACGAATGTTGTAAAAACAAAACCAAATTCACTTTATTTCCATTTTCTGCATTCGTGTAATGTCGCATTTTCTTTTAATATGTTTTATTTTGTCGAATTTTCTATTTATATACAATTCAAAAAGGAGCGCACTGCCCGGTGAAAAACTTTTTTCACGGCAGTGCGCTGTACTCATTTCTCGATAATCTTGACGTTGGCAGGAAGGATCCCTGCTGTTTCATAGACAATTTCCTGTATCTGTGCAATTTCATTGGGCAGAAGGGCTGACGAACGGACGATGACGTTCACATTTTCACCGCTGATAACAGCCACACAGTCTGCAAAGCCTTTTCCCTTGATGAGAGATTCAATTGCCGCTTCATTTTCGATATCCGATGCAATCTGCGAGATCTGCGCCAGCGCATCACTCTGCACATCATCAAGATGGACAGCCCCCTCTACCACATCCTGCAAAACTGCGATCGCCTCATCCCTCGCACGCTGACGGTTGATCTGCGACACGGCAAAGTAGTCATCCCCTGCTTCTTCATCGGGAGATGACAGAACCCCGTCGGTCAGACCATTCATGCCCTCGGACACAGGATCCGTGTATCCCTGTGACACCGCACCGTCAACCACTGCCCCCTGTGTATCGGACATCGCCCAGTTGAGATATACCGCAAATCCGATGACAAGAACCGATGCCGCCGCGGCAAGATGTCGCTTGTTCTCCCGTACCATTCCTGCCGCCGCTGACATCCACGCGGGAATCCGCTGTTTTGTTACCGCCTCACAAAGCTGCTCCAGACCTTCCTCTTCCTGTGCAGTAAGTTCTTCTGCCGGCATCGCTTCCATCGGTTCTTCCTGTTCAAAATACTGTTTTCCGAGTAATTGCATACGATACGCTCCTTTTTCATTTTATGGTATATACGGGGAATCCTTTCCGCCGATCCATACCCGATCTGCAGAAAGATCGAATACGGCACACAGCATGTGCAGAATTTCCAGACGAATCCGCGCATCACCGCCACCGATACACGAAACAGCGATTCCGCTGATCCGTCGGTTTTCTTCTGCATCCCCACCGTATACAGACACACCCCTACCCCTGTCCTGCTCCAATGTCACCATTACCGAAACGTCATCCACACCGGGAAGCGTCTCGGTCATCTGTGCAATCCTATGCTCCAGCGTCTCCGAATATGACAAATCTTCATCCTCCCGTACGTCGGGATCTCCGATTGGCATCAGCAAAAGCAGAAATCCGACCGCCGCCACAGCAAGCAGCCACGGCATCCCACGGATCCGACCGAACAGTTTTCCAAGTTCACGCATGTTCCTCCTCCGACAACACAACCGTACACGGACACAGCATCGTTTGCTCCACCCTTGCCGCAATCTTATCAGCGGCAATCCGATGCGAACGGCGGCGCAGCACAACACGGACTGCGGTTACCGTCACCGTATCATTCCCCTCTCCGTCCTCACACGCAGTTGTCAGCATGATATCGATATCCTGTTTGTCCAACCCGAATTCCGCGCAAATCAAAGACCGCAGGGCATCCTCCATCCGTTCCCTCGCCGCATCGATGACCGCAGAGGACCAATAACCGTCATAAGCGGACACTGCATCCGATTGGGGAAGCAGTGCGGTTATATCCGATATCGCCAGCTGTGACAGCATGGATATCAGCGGAGACAACAGCGCAAGAAGCAGAGTCAGCGCAAGCAGAAACCGCACATACGGCACCATGCGTCCCGTTTTCGGAAATATCTGCAAGAGAAGTCCGCCGCATACCGACAGAACCACCACACCGTACAGCGTTTTTCCAAGCATCCCTCATCCGCCTCCGTTCATACACAGTGTAATCATCAAAACATATAACACAGCAGATGCAGAACAGACAGCAAGCAAAAATCCGGCAATCGACGCACATTCCCCAAGCAAAGTCTCCTCGCGTGTCATACCGAGAAAGGATGCCGCCGTACCCGAGACACAAAACGCAAGCCGTGTCAGATAGACCTCGCACAATGTCGGCAGAATCTGCCAGAGCACTGCCGCAACGCCGAGAACACCGACGGTTTTCCCGGTCAGCGAAATCCCCGCGGCAAGCGACGATGCGGCTTCTCCCACAGCACCCCCAATGATCGGAACGGCACCGGACAGCGTGAATTTCACCGCCCGCAGAGCAACGGAATCCGACGCACGTGCAAGTACGGTCTGATAGGACAGCACGGCGCAAAGCAGCATCATCAGCGCCCCGATCAGCCACAGAAACTGTCGGCGCAGCAGTCCCGATATCTGCGACAATCCATCGCCTCCACCCACAGAGGATGCCAGCGACAGCCCTGTACAGACCCGCAGAAACGGAAACAGAACGCCCGAGCTGACCGTTTCCATGACTGCCAGAAACAGCGCCATCCCCATGCCTGTAACCGCCGCTGTCTGCGGAAAACCGCGCATCGCACCGAGCACCGTCAGCGTTGTCACGGAAGCCGTCACCGCTGTATGTATGGAGGAAAAATAAGAAGCCGCATCCGAAAACAGCTGTACCAGTGCACCGAACCCGATCAGCGCAAGCACAAGTGATACCGCACGGGAAAACAGGTCGTCCTCATCGCCGCGCACCGTGGTTCTGTATTTTTTCCATACAGCGCACAGCACAAGCACCCCGCACAGCTGACCCGCCAGATGGACAGCACCGCCGCCCCCCTGCAGAAACGCTTCCCACAGCCGTGACAAAACCGTCTCCCCGCTGACCGTCCGAAGCACCGTATCCGTATCGGGCATACCCTGTGTCGCCAGCAGTCCCGGCGGCAATGATTCCGTCAGCCTGTCCGCGCCTGCCTGTGTCCAGATGTCCTCTGTCAATGCATCTGCCATATCCCCCTCCTTTTTCACATCCCGAGCAGCGTACCCGCAAGCGAAAGCATCTCCTGATACAAGGGTATGCCGACACAAAGCAGAACAGCCCGTCCCACCGTTTCCACGCGGTCAGCAAGCAATCCCTCTCCCGCATCCCGCACGGTATCCGCGGTCAGCTGTACGAGAATCCCGATTGCCATTGCCCGAAGCAGAAGCTCCATGTGGGGGTTGTCAAAATACAGATTTCCGTATGAACGTACCGCCTGCAGAATCGGTTTTGCCGCATACAGTGCCGTCATGGCAAACACCGTACCGATACAAACGGACACCGCAGAGGAAATGCTGCTTTTGTCAAGTCCCCGCAATACCGTCAGACAAACCGCCGCCAGAATTGCACCGCCGCAGATTTGCAGAACATCACCGAAGCTCTCAAATCCCGTCACAGTCCGAATACCTCTCGTACTGTACCGATCAGCTCGGACAACTGTCCGATGAGCAGAAGCAGAACCACGATCATGCCGCTGACACTGACAAAAAGCGACTGCTCCTCCCTCCCCGATTTGGACAGGACCTGACAGATGACCGAAACCAGAAATCCGACACCGCCGACCTTCAGGATCAATGATATATCCATGTTTCACTTCCTCCTACCTTTCAAAGAAGCATCAGTGCCGCCGCACAGCCGACCGCCCCGGCAAGCGTTCTTGCGATCCGACAGCGTGCACCAAGGGAAGCCGATGCTTCATCCCGCATGGACTGCAGTCGGGTGCGGACAAAGGCACAGCGTTCACCCTCACGCACTCTGTCCTCACATCCAAGCTCTGCAAAAAAACAGCTGAGCAAATTGTACTCTTCCTCCTCCATAAAACGGCGAACCGCGGATTCCGATAAAGCACGGGACAGGGCATCGGTACAGGCATCCTGTTTCCATAAAAGCCGTACCGTTCCAAGAAAACCTGTCTCCTCCAAAAACGAATCCGTAAACGGCAGGATGATCGCTTGCTGCGGCAGTCCCATCACCGAGATTCCTTCCTCAAGCGCGCCGAGCAGTTTGCAAAATGATGACAGCACCGCCACACGCTTCTGCCACAGTACGGTACACGCACCGCCCGTATACAGCGATACCGCAAAGATCGTCACCGCCCCGATGATGCGCACTGTCATACTGCCGCCTCACAACGGAAGGAGAAACCTGACGAAGTGCGGTACAAACGCACATAACGGGAAAACACGCCGTGATCGTACAGCCGTCGGAAGCACGGTCGGCGCAGGAGCATTTCCATCGAATCCGCATGTGCCGTGGCTATCAGAGGAACACCGCATGCCTGTGCGCGCAGAATCTCCTCGGCTTCACTGTCAGAACCGATTTCATCACAAATCAGAACCTGCGGAGCAAAGGCACGGGTCGCAATCTCCATGCCAAGTCCTCTCGGATAACCGCAGAAGCGATCAACGGTACAATCGGAAAATCCGTCATTGCACAGCTCCTCCCCATTGTCAAGCACTGCGGCACAAAAGGGAGATTCAGCGGTTTTGGCAGAGCACAGCGTTTTGATGATACAGCGCAGAAGTGTCGTTTTTCCACATCCCGGCGGCGCATAAAACAGCGTCGAGCAGAGCTGCGGCGCTGCATCCTCCGACGGCACAGGTGCTGAATCCGTCGTTGGCTGTCCCCTCAAAAGTGCAAGGAGAGCGAGATCCGCCGCCCCGCTCACGCGCACGTTATGTGGAAGACGGATACAAAGTGATGTAACCGTCTGCAGCCGTTCGGGTTTTCCGCCCGTACACAGCATCCGTCCCGCCGCGCCGACACGCACTCCCCCCAGCTGCTGCGGTGAAAAATACCCGCGCAGAAGCCCCTCATCATAGGCATGTACCGCCCCGGCACACAAGCGGCACAGAACCGTCCGCAAGTCCTCCTCCGACAGAGAAAGCGCCGGAATCGGTTTTCGCCGTGTTTGTCCGTGTGCATCATAAGTCAGTGCACTACAGGTCCCGGCACGCAGACGGATTTCGGTGATCTGTTCCCACGGAATCCCACACCCGATCAATTCTCTGCGGATCGGCTCCGTCATACAGTGCATCACATCCATCCTTTTTCACATCCTTTTCTGTTGGTGCTGTATTGTATGCATGACAGTCAGAGGTTATGACACCCCATGAACAGGAAAACAAAAAACACTCTGTCAGGCATCAAAACGATGCCGAAACAGAGTGTTTGCGTTTAACAGAGTGTTTGCGTTTATGTGATTATTTGTAATCGGGACGCATTGCCAGAAGATCGTGATACTGACGGTAGAACTGTTCATACCGACCCTCGTCGAGCGCCATACGGATCTTCGCCATCAGGTCGTTGTAGAAGAACAGATTATGCAGAACGGCAAGACGCATACCGAGCATTTCCTTTGCCTTCAGCAGATGACGGATATAGCCGCGGGAATAGTGACGGCAGGCAGGACAGCCGCAGCCTTCATCGATCGGACGGGAGTCGCGCTCAAACTTGTTGTTGAGGATGTTCATTGTACCGTGCCAGGTGAACAGATAGCCGTGGCGGGCATTTCTGGACGGCATGACGCAGTCGAAGAAATCGACACCGCGGTAAACGGCTTCGACAATGTTCTGCGGCGTACCGACACCCATCAGATAACGCGGCTTGTCGGCAGGCATATGCGGATGCAGTGTTTCGATGATATCGTACATGACCTCAGCAGGTTCACCGACCGCCAGACCGCCGATCGCATAACCCGGCAGATCAAGCTCCTCAATCTGCTTCATGTGCTCGACACGCAGATCGTTGTACGTTCCGCCCTGATTGATACCGAACAGCAGCTGCGACGGATTGATCGTCGTCTCCAGACTGTTCAGGCGCGCCATTTCATCCTTACAGCGATACAGCCAGCGGGTTGTACGGGCAATCGACTGCTTGACATACTGGTACGGCGCGGGATTTTCAATACATTCATCGAATGCCATTGCAATCGTGGATGCGAGATTGGACTGAATCTGCATCGATTCCTCGGGACCCATGAAAATGCGCTTACCGTCAATGTGAGACTGGAAATGTACGCCCTCCTCATTGATCTTGCGGAGCTTGGCAAGAGAGAAGACCTGGAATCCGCCGGAGTCGGTAAGCACCGGTCTGTCCCAGTTGAAAAACTTATGGATACCGCCGAGATCACGGATGACCTCATCGCCCGGTCTGACGTGCAGATGGTAGGTGTTGGAAAGCTCCACCTGACAGCCAACCTCGTAAAGATCCTGTGTAGAGATACCGCCCTTGATTGCGGCAGAGGTACCGACATTCATGAATACCGGTGTTTCGATGACACCGTGCACGGTATGAAACCGTCCGCGGCGCGCGTTTCCTTCTGTTTTCAGAAGTTCAAATTTCGGTTTGAATTTTTCCATTGTGACAATCATCCTTTCAAAGTAATCTATTGTCACCGTGACGGGAGAACAGCCCGAAACGGTTGGCTTTTTATGATTGAATTATGTTCTGCCGAATCTTCCCTCGATGGCAGATTTGGTCATGGTAAAGCAAACGGGTCTTCCATGCGGACAGTAGCGGATTTCGGGATCGGCCAGTACCCTGTCGCAGATCCATTTCAGATGTGCCGCATCGTAGTCGCGTCCCGCTTTGATGGCGGCTTTGCACGATGCCTGGAACAAGGCCTGCTCATACCGCTCCGTACGCGTAAGCGATGCCGTTCCGCTGTCATCGGACAATCGCGTGACCGTTTCGCAGAACGCATCGGAGGCTGCCTGCATCGACAGAAACGACGGAATCTGCAGAAGTACCGCACCTTCCTCGTTCAGTGTGTAGTCAAAGCCCGCCGCCATGATCTCGTCGCGGTATTCCTCCGCTGTCTGGCGTTCCGGTGATGTCAGGGGCAATGTCATCGGGATTAAGAGGACCTGCATGGACTGCTCTCCCGCCTGCATGCCGCGCTTGAGCTGTTCAAACAGAATCCGCTCATGTGCTGCATGCTTGTCGACAAGATACATTGTATCGCCCATTTCAAGCACAACGTAACACTGGAATAACTCGCCGACCATGCGGTAAGCAGGAACGGGATGCTCCGTCCGCTCGTCTTCTTTGATCGGTTCTTTTATCGGCGGTGCAGTTTCCGGTTTTTCCTCTGTTTTCGCCTGTACCGTCTCTGTGACCGGTTTTGCTTCCGTCACAATCGGAGGCGACGGGACTGATACACGGCTCTGCATCGCCTTGGCATCCGCCTGCCGTTTTGCCTGTTCCGCTTCGGCATACGGGGACAGCGTCGGCTTCCGTTTTTCGTATTCCTCACCGAACCCTGTGGGAACGGTAATGACCAGATCGTCAAGCGGCGAGGATTCCACCGTCTGCTTTTCTTTCTGTTCGGTAAAGGTGCGTACTTCTTTTGGGGTGATGTCCGACGGCGGAATACGGCTGACCGCTGCCTGTGCTGTAGGCTTGTCCTCTTCTTTTTTGGCGGAAACGGTCTGTATGCCGTCCTCCAGCGTTCTTGTGCGCGTTTCTTCTTTGGAGGGTTTCTCTCCGCCGCGTCCTTCCTTGGTCGGAACAAACGGATTCAAAAGCTCTCGTTGTGCCTGTTTTTTCTCCGATTCCGCAAACAGCTTTAATTCCGGTCTTGACAGCCCGTTTTCCAGCGCACCGCGCACGGAATAGTAGACCGATTCAAACACGACGCGCTCGTTTGCGAATTTGACCTCCAGCTTGGCGGGATGCACATTGACATCGACCGTCGCGGGATTCATCTGCAAATACAGAACCGCACACGGAAATTTATCGGAAGGAATGTAGGTGGTAAATGCCTGTTCCAGCGCCGCGGACACGGTTTTGGAACGGATAAAGCGATTGTTGATAAAGAAAATCTGCAAATTGCGGTTGCCGCGGACGTTTTCGGGCGTACCGATATAGCCTGTCACCGTAACGCCGTCAAAACCGCCGCGGATTTCCATGCTCTTCTTGGAGAAATCGCGTCCGAGCACGGCATAAATGGCAGATTTTCGGTTTCCGTCTCCGGCTGTTGCATATTTCAGTTCCCCGTCGATGATGAAGCGGATGTTGATCTCGGGATGGGACAATGCGATCTTTTCAACATACGCCGCGACATTCGCCGCTTCCGTGCCGTCTTTCTTCAAGAATTTCAGACGCGCGGGCGTATTGAAGAAGAGATTCTCCACAATGACCGAGGTCCCGTCGGGACAGCCCGCATCGGTGATGTTGCTGACGCGTCCGCCTGCCGATTCCAGCAGCGTACCTGTCGCATCCTCGGGACGTTTTGTCATGATCCGCAGTTCCGACACCGCCGCAATCGCCGCAAGTGCTTCTCCGCGGAAGCCGAGCGTCATGATCGAGTCCAGATCAGCGGCTTCTCTGATCTTGCTTGTCGCATGGCGTTTGAGTGCCACGGGAACATCCTCACGCGCAATACCGCAGCCGTTATCCGATACACGGATGAACGACACGCCGCCGCGCTTGATCTCCACAGTCACGGTATCCGCGCCGGAGTCGATCGCATTTTCGAGCAGTTCCTTGACGACAGCCGCAGGACGGTCAACGACCTCACCTGCCGCAATCAGATTCGCCACCTGAAAGTCCAGTACATTGATTTTTCCCAAGGTTTCACCTCCTCATCCACAGTGCCGGTGATTAAATCATATTTTTCAGATCGTACAAAAGATTCATTGCAGCAAGCGGTGTCAGCGTGTTGATATCCGTTTCCGCAAGGCGTTTCTTGATTTCCTCTGCCGCAATATCGCGCTCGGACGCAGAATCAAAGTCCATGGCAAACTGATCTGCCATCGGGGCAAGCTTCCGTCTGCCGCGCAGGGTGACCTGCTCGCCGTCATCAAGGGAAGCAAGCACTTCCTTGGCACGGCGGATGACTTCATTCGGAATACCCGCCAGCTTAGCTACCTCAATACCGTAGCTTTCATCCGTCGGTCCTTCGACGATCTTGCGCAGGAAGATGATATCATCGCCCTTTTTCTTTGCGGCGATATTATAGTTGACCACACCCTCCAGCTGTCCTTCAATCTCGGTCAGCTCATGGTAGTGCGTGGCAAACAAGGTCTTTGCGCCGATTTTTTTGCCAAGCGTGTACTCGAGCACCGCGCGGGCAATGGACATGCCGTCATATGTTGAAGTACCGCGTCCGATCTCGTCATAGATGATCAGCGAACGCTTCGTCGCATGCGTCAGAATGTACGCAACCTCGGTCATCTCGAGCATAAACGTCGACTGACCCGATGCCAGATCGTCCGATGCGCCGACACGCGTGAATACCCGGTCAACCACACCGATTCGGGCGGATTTTGCAGGGACAAAGGAACCGATCTGCGCCATGATGCAAATGAGTGCCGTCTGACGCATATAAGTCGATTTACCCGCCATATTGGGACCTGTGATCAATGCCAGACGGCGCGCGCCTGTATCGAGCATCGTGTCGTTGGGTACAAAATAATTGTCACCGGCGAACTTTTCGACAACGGGATGGCGTCCGTCGCGGATGTCGAGAATATCGCCTTCATCGACCTCCGGGCAGACATAGTTATTTCGGTTTGCCGCCTCCGCAAGCGAGATATACGTATCGATATCGGCAAGCAGTGCCGCCGCGCTCTGAATTCGTCCGACATGCTCACAGAGCACTTCTCTGACCTGCTGGAACAGCTCATATTCGAGCGCATAGTTTTTGTCCTTGGCACCGAGCACGGTCGCTTCCATGTTTTTCAGCTCTTCCGTGATATAACGCTCACCGCCAGTCAAAGTATGCTTGCGGATATAGCGGTAGGGTACCAGATTTTTATAGGAATTTGTAACTTCGATGTAATAACCGAAGACTTTTTTATAGCCGATCTTCAGTTTGGGAATGCCTGTGGCTTCGCGCTCGTCCGCTTCGATTTTCTCTTTCCATGTACTGCCGTCATTCATGATATCGCGCAGA
>JAFYTT010000251.1 GCA_017558715.1 Clostridia bacterium
CTGACGATGATCCTGCCCAAGCGCGACTGCATTCCCGATTCTGTCACGGGCGGTATGGACACCGTTGCTGTCCGTCTGCCTGCCGATCCGATTGCCAATGCGCTCATCCGTCTGTCGGGTGTACCGATCGCCGCACCGAGCGCCAATCTGTCCGGGCATCCGTCGCCGACCACCAAAGAACACGTCATCGGCGATCTGTCGGGACGAGTCGATATGATATTGGCAGGAGAACCGTCCGAAATCGGATTGGAATCCACCGTCATCAAGCTGGAGGGGGACGATGTCATCGTGCTCCGTCCGGGCGGTGTTACTTATGAAGACCTCTGTGCGCTGCTTGGCGAAGAACATGTCAAAATCGACCGCATCGTCACCGAAAAGGTCACCGGAGACTTCAAACCTCTGTCTCCCGGCATGAAATACCGCCACTATGCACCGAATGCGACCGTTGTCCTGCTTCACGGTACAGAGGAACAGATCACCGATTTTCTGCAGTCCCACTGCTGTGACCCGGATGTCGGATTCCTCGTTTACGAAGAAGAATATCACACGCTGCCCGCCTCGCGCACGATGCACATGGGGCAGCGCAATGATCCTGCCATGCAGGCACACCGTCTGTTCTCCTGTCTGCGCGACTTCGACGAGATCCCGCGCATCAAAACGGTCTTTGCACGGATTCCGTCGCGCGAGGGCATCGGTCTTGCCGTCTATAACAGACTTGCCAAAGCGGCAGGCTTCACCGTGCTTGATTTATCCGATGAGACTGCCGTAAATGAGATCCCGACCTTCTCCGTGCTGGGTTTGACCGGCGGTACGGGTGCGGGAAAGGGTGCTGTTTCCGCTTGTCTCTCGAAGAACAACTTCCCGACACTCGACACCGACCGCGTTTCCCGTCTTGTCTGCGAAGTCGGACAGCCTTGTCTTGCCGCACTGGCAGAGCAGTTCGGAGAGGAAATTCTGCTTACCGACGGTTCTCTTGACCGCGCGGGACTTGCCGCACTCGTCTTCGGTGAACCCGATCCCGTCAAAAAAGCAGAAAAATTATCGGCACTCAACCGCATCACCCATCACTACATCCTCGAATACGCCCGCGACTGGCTGTGCGAGCAGAAAAACAACGGATATTCCGCTGCCTGCATCGATGCGCCCCAGCTGTTCGAATCCGGTTTTGATGCGGAATGCTCGTTCATCATCGGTGTAACGGCAGAATGTGAGACCCGCATTGCGCGCATCACAGCCCGCGATGGCATCACCCGCGAAAAAGCACTGCAGCGGATTGCATCCCAGCATGACGATGCATTCTTTGCCGCAAACTGCGACATCCTCATTGAAAACAACGGCGACCTTGATGCCCTTGAGACGGCAGTACAAACGATTCTGACCGACGGAGCATTCCGCCGATGAAGCGCCGCAGCAAACGGCTCCCCGCGTGCGTTCATGTCACAGCAGCGATCCTTCTGCTCATTCCCGTTCTGCTTGCCGCCGCACTTTGTATCGGCGTTGCCATGGATGAAACGACCGAGCGCGTGTACAACCGCTTTTATCCGCTCAAATACACCGCACTCGTCGAGCTTGCTGCCGAGCGCTGGGACATTCCGCAATCTGTCATTTACGGCGTAATCCACACCGAGAGCGGCTTTGACGAAAACGCCCTCTCCCATGCGAATGCCATCGGGCTGATGCAGATGACCGACGACACCTACGACTGGATCTATTTTCTGCGCAGAGAAGAATGCCCGCCGCACGACACTATGAGCATCCCCGCCTACAACATTGACGCGGGCGCGTTTCTGCTGTCGTGGCTTTATAAGCAGTACGGCAGATGGGACACGGTCTACGCCGCGTACAACGCCGGATATGCGCGCGTGAACAAGTGGCTTGAAGACCCGGAAATTTCCGAGAACGGCGTGCTTGTCAACATTCCGATCAATGAGACAGAGCAGTATGTCAAGCGGTGCACCGAGGCGGAGGAGATTTATCGGACGGTGTATGGGGATATATTGGATAAATAATGCTTTCAAAATACTCTTAAGGCGGGGGTTTGTCTCCCGCCGCTTTTATTCACCAACATGGAGTTGTCAAGAAAATTTCACCATCCCCTTGCAATTTCCTCCATCTTATGTTAGAATAATACCAACGAAAATCACCCCGAAAAGGAGAACTACCATGGAAGAAAAAATTCTCACCCCGGAAACCCCGGAAAATGAAGAACCCAAGTCCGATAAGTCCAAGGGACAGGAGCTGAAGGAAAAGCTGTTCTACGAGCAGAAGGACGCATTCAACGGTCTGACAAAGGAAATCCGCGATGCAGCGCAGGCATTCTGTGTTCCGTACGCAAGGTTCCTTGACAACGCCAAGACCGAGCGCGAAGCCGTCAACGAAGGCATCAAGATGGCAGAGGCACACGGCTTTGTTCCGTACACCTTCGGTCAGCCCGTCAAGGCAGGCGATAAGTTCTACATCAACAACCGCGGCAAGTCCCTGCACGTCTTCGTCATCGGTTCCGAACCGCTCGAAAACGGCATCCGCATCTCCGCGGCACACGTTGACTCCCCCAGACTGGACCTGAAGCAGCACCCCGTTTATGAAGACAACGGCGCATGCTATCTCAAGACACACTACTACGGCGGTATCAAGAAGTGGCAGTGGGTCACTATCCCGCTGGCAATTCACGGTACTGTCTGCAAGAACGACGGCACGACCGTTGATATCTGCATCGGTGAAGACGACAACGATCCGATCTTCTACATCACCGACATTCTGCCGCACCTCGGACATGAACAGAACGGACGCCCGATGGGTTCTGCCATCGACGGCGAAAGCCTCAATGTCATGGTTACTGCATCCCCGTACGACGATGACAAGGCTGACCAGAAGTACAAGCTGAACTTCCTCGCTGCGATGTACGAAAAGTACGGCATCACCGAACGTGATCTGATGAGCGCGGAAATCTCCATCGTTCCCGCAATGAAGGCACGTGACCTCGGTCTTGACCGCGCTCTCATCGCATCCTACGGTCACGACGACCGCGTCTGCGCATACCCGATGATGCTCGCAACCGTAGAAGCGGAAAATCCCGTTCACACGCTGTATGCGATCTTTGCCGATAAGGAAGAAACCGGCTCCGACGGTCCGACCGGTATGCAGGGCAGCCTCATGACCGATGTTTTCGATGACCTCGCAAAGACGATGGGTGCCAACATCAACATCGTCCGTGCAAACTCCAAGTGTCTGTCTGCTGACGTTAACGCAGCATTCGATCCCAAGTTCGGCGGTCAGTTCGAAGCACGTAACTCTTCTTATATCAACAAGGGCGTTGTCGTTACCAAGTACACCGGCGGCGGGGATCAGGCAGGCGTAGAGGAAGCAGAACCAGAGGATGCCGGGGTGCCGGCA
>JAFYTT010000252.1 GCA_017558715.1 Clostridia bacterium
ACAGTCCATATTTGAAGCAGTGCCTCCCACAGCGGCGGGAGACAAGCCCCCGCCCTACGCGTATTTTGAAACGCCTGTTTCAACCATGACCACCCATACACCCCTTCCCCGATTCCATCACAAGAAAGGAAAAACCAAGATGTTATTCAATCCTCCCGAAACCCTTGCCGCCGTCGATGCGCTGGGACGTGCCGTGACCACCGAAACCGTCACCCGTCCCGAAAAAGACCGCGCTGTGGGACTGTTCTACTTCCTCTGGTGCGGCGAGCACGGCAGACACAAGCCGTACGACATCTCCAAAATCGTCGCCGCCGACCCCGATGCCGGTTATCATACCGATTCTTCCGCATGGGGCGGTGTCGGCACGTACCACCATTGGGGTGAACCGTTTTACGGATACTATTATTCCGACGACGAATGGGTCATCCGCCGCCACATGATGCTGTTCTGCGATGCGGGCGTAGATTTCCTGTTCTTCGACACGACCAACGCCGTCATTTACGAGCACAACGCAAAGATCGTTCTGCGTGTTCTGCAGGAGTACCACGATGCGGGGTACAACATCCCCCGGGTCATGTTCTACACCAATACCGCATCCGGTGAGACGGTACAGCGCATCTACGATTCGATTTACAAGGTCAATTACTGCCCCGATACCTGGTACTATCGCGACGGCAAGCCCCTGATCATTGCGGTCAAAGAGGAATGTTCGCCCGAAACGCGGGAATTTTTCAACATCAAAATGTCCCAGTGGCCCAACGAACCCGATAAGCGCGGCGGCTGGCCGTGGATGGACTTCACCCGTCCCCAGCGCGTGTTTGAAAACCTCGACGGCGAAGAAGAGGTCATCAACTGCTCCGTTGCCCAGCATCCGCAGATCCGCTTCGGCGACTCCGTGCTCTACGGCGAGACGACCAACTGCGGCCGCGCGTACCACAACGGTGCAAACGATCCCGCGCCCGATGCCTATGTCCACGGCTACAATTTCGCCGAGCAGTTTGACCGCGCGATTGCATGTGACCCGCCCGTCGTCCTCGTCACCGGCTGGAACGAGTGGATTGCCGGCAGATGGGAAGGCATTCCCGAGCGCCCGATCATGTTCGTCGACTGCGCCAACTACGAATACAGCCGTGACCTTGAAATGATGCGCGGCGGCTATTTTGATAACTACTATCTGCAGTTTATCGACTGCGTGCGCCGCTATAAGGGTCAGAGCGCGGCAGACCCCGCCGTCACCCGCACATGGCACCATGTTCCCGGCGGCAATTTCCACCGCGACAACGACGGCTACGACACGCACTTTACCAATACGACCGGCAGAAATGCGCTGAAGTCCATGACCGTCACCTATTCGGAGAACACGTGTGATGTCACCGTGACAACCCATGCGCCGCTGTCGGAGAACCGGGAGGGCAGCCAAAACGGCCGCGGCATCCAAAGCTGCTCTGGCATCCAAAGCTGCTCTGGCAGTTTTATGCAGCTGTTCCTCCGCACGGAAGACAAAAACGGTCATGCATGGTATTACACCGTCATCCCGAATCCGGACGGCACCACAGCCGAGATGTATTGCCTGAACAGCGATACCGACTTTACCAAACGCGTGCGCGCGACGACCGTACCGATGACCGTTTCCTCTGACAGTATCACCTACAGCCTGCCGCGGTCGGACAATCCCGTCCAGTGGTTCAAGGTCTGCGACAGCACAGAGGAGGTCAAAACGCCCGAGGACTTCTACGACAAAGGCGATACCCTCCCCGCAGGACGGCTCTGGGGCGTGATTCGTCCGCTGTAAATACAAGAAAATCACCCGATATCAGCGGTATTGGTTACCGTTTGATGTCGGGTGGTTATTTTTATGGTGTGTTTAGAATTGATGGCTTTATTTTTATTGAGTGTTTAATAATAGAAAGAGTCTCCTTATCCTCATTTGTAGGGGAGGGGTCACCTGTCAAGAGTAACATGGTTTACAAATTGTGCAAGCACATGGTTTACAAATTCAAGAGTGCATGAACCGGGGATCACCGTCGATGAGGTAAGCACGGCGGAAGGTAAAAACACGTTTATCAACGTCAATCTGAGCAATTTTAAATTGTCTGAAATAGAGGTTGACAAGCGAACCGCCCTTGCTTGATTCCCGGATTGCAATCTGTTTTCCGCCGAATGCCTCACTCAGAAAATATCCTTGATTGAGAATGGAGACAAACCCGGAATCCTTGACACTTCTGGTTTTAAAGTCGTCGCTGTATTCCCACGCTTCGATTTTATCGGGAAAATGTATCGGGCTTTTGGAATAGAGCGAGGACGGCGTTTTCAGATTCAGGGCGTGATGCGGACGTTTGTTGTTGTAAAAGTTCCGGTACTCTGATAACTTTTGAGCAGCATCCACCTGGTTTTCAAAAGAGCTGTATTTCAGAAATTCTCGGGTCAGAGAACCGTTGAAGCGTTCTTCTTTTCCTTGCGTCTGTGGGTGACATCCTCTGCCATGCAGCACAAGAACACCAAGCTCCATCAGCCACACCTCAAATTTTGTAAAGCCGGTGGATTGTGATGTGCCCCATGGATTGCCGTTGTCACACAAAAAGGAAAACGGAAGACCGTATTCTTTGAATACATTCTCCATATACGGGCGTACTTCTGCGAAGGTCTCTCCTCCAAGAGGCGCACAGCAGAGGCTGTATCTTGAATAATCATCGATAATATCGAGCGGATGACAGCGGAATCCGTCCTTAATGACAAAATGACCTTTGAAGTCTGCCTGCCACATCTCATTCGGTACACTCTTTTCAAAGCGTTTGTACGGAGTTACGGCTTCACTTGCTTCCTTGGTAATCAATCCGTTCCGCTTGAAGATGTTGTTGATTGTTTTGGGACATGGGATATCTTTGATTCCTTCATCCAAAAGCATCTGATGTATTTTCTGTGCACCGATTGCTGGATACTTTCTGCGGTATGACACAATGAACGCCTCGATGTCGGTCGCTGTTTTGTTTGCTGCCGTTTTTGGTGCCTTGCTTTTGTCGTTCAGATCTTCTCCGGCAAGGTAACGTGCTATCCATTTGTCTCCTGTCGGTCGACTGATCCCATATTCCTTGCACAATGCGCTCTTGCTCTTTTCTTGTGATAAGACTCTCTTTACAAACTCTTCTCGCATAGTTTTTAACCCTTTTTCTTTCCAAGGCATATTCTGTCTCCTTTTGACATTTTTTGCCTTTATTATATCATAGAGTGTAAACTATGTCCTTACACATTCTGTAAACTATCTTACCACATTAAACAGTCACCCCTCCCGCAGATACGGTATATCATAAATCAAGAATAAATCCAATGAAAAGAATCAACCCATAACAAAAGGAATTTCCGATTGTACAGATTGATTCTTTTTTCTTTCCCGTTGCCGTCATCAAAGAGAGAGGTTCGGGAGGGGTGACCCCTCCCCTACAAATACAGGACGATCCTTTCATCTCATCCCAGCACGGATGACCGTCTCTGCGACATCGACTTCCTTGCCGTAGAACGTACCGTTGAGCACGAGATCGGCACGCCAGCGGGTCGGCTCGACCAGCTCGTCATGACGGAAGCGCACGGTATCGATGTAGCGGTCGGTGATTTCGTCAAACGTATCGCCCCGCTCCAGATGACGGCGGATACGGCGGACAAGACGCGCGTCACTCTTAAGATCCACAAAAATCTTCAGATCATAGTGTTCCAGCAGCTCGGGCAGATACAGCGCAAACAGTCCTTCGATGATGACAAGACGGTTTTCGGGATTCGATACCGCAGCACGGAAATCGGCAAACATGCGCTCAAGATCGAGTGCTGAGGGATGGTTGACCTCGGGATACGGCTTGCCCGTGATCGGCGCAATCGTCGTCTGAAACGGCTTGATGAAATACTTGTCCATGTTGAAAATCACGGGATTGTCATCGGCGAAACGTTCGCTGAGATAGCCGGTCAGCGTAGATTTGCCGGAGCAGGTACCGCCGCCGATGCCGACGACATAGGGTCTTCTTTCGGTAGACATAAGAGTCCTCCTCTGTTTTTTTATTCATTATAATCGATAATCGGGCAAAACGCAAGTGGTTTTTAAAAATTCCGCGAGAAATTCACAAAGGAATCAACGGGATGCGTCTTTTTTGTAAAGCGGCAGAGAATGTCGGATGCAGTCTTCAATTTCCACCGACTGTACCGCACTTTGCAGATCATTGACAATCTCGTTGGAGCCACCGCGCAGATGTTCAAAAAACAGCCTGTTTTCGTTGTAGAAGCCGCTCACCTCGAACATTTCCGTGGAATCGACGAGCGTATCTCCCATGACCGTCTCACAGTGATTGCTGTCGGTGACCTCCACAAGCCGTCCCGGAACATCGATGTTTTCCCACATGGGAAGATCAACGAAAAACGAATGGTTGACCGTATTCACCGTCACCCTCTCGGTCACAGCACCGCCGAGCGGAATCAGGGTGATCTGGAACACAGCACCGTTTTCAAACGTCCCGTCAAGAAAGATGTTTTTGACATTCTCACCGCATTCGGGATGATGGTCATACGTCAGATGCACCGTGTCGTAATCGCTTCCCGCAATGTATTTGACCGCATCCACGGCATGAATGGCAGTGGTCGAAAAATCGCGGTCATAGCGGTGCCAGCGGTACAGCTGATAGGTGATATTGATGAGCCGCTCCCCCGACGCCCGTACCCGTCTTACAAGCGCCTCAATCAAAGGCGTATAACGGCGGTTGAACGCGCATCGGACATTGACGCCGTACTGTTTTGCGACGCTGTCCATGATCTCGATCTCCGCGCGGTTTTTTCCCGGCGGCTTTTCCATAATGATATCATAGCCCCGCTTCATGATGTCCACAGCCAGGGGACAGGTCAGATCCACAGGAGAAATCAGCGACACGACATCGGGTCTGATTTCGTCCAGCATCTGACGGTAATCGGTGTAATACTGTGCAAAGCCGAAGCGATCCCGATAAGCCCTCGCCTTTTCGCCGTCAAGATCACAGCATGCCGCAAGGCTGACATCGGGATAGTCCGCGCGGTACTTTGCAAAGGACGGACCGTGTCCGCTCTGTGACATATTGCCGCAGCCGATGACACAGATTCTGAACATATCCATACCTCCTTCCAAATGCATCGGTCATGTATGGTTTCCCTTATTTTAACATAAACCGATCCAATCGTCAAGAGATTGCCAAGAAATAGAACAGGCGCAAAAATCCTTTGATTTCTGTGCATCGAACAGACAAAATTCATCCATAAATCCCTTGACAATTTGTCCGAAATCAGATATAATAATGGTATCTATCCAATGAAAACAAGACCGTTTTTCAAATAAAATCAACAGGAGAACAACACCATGAAAAAGAACCGTATTTCCCTTCTTCTTTGCGCTGCCGTTCTGGCACTCAATGTCATGTCATGCGGCGATGCAGGCACTGCCGACACCAAAGATACCGCCGCCGTCACCAATCCCTCTGCCATCGAAACCGAAGCTGTCACCGAGGAAGCGGAAACCGTCCTTCCCTACAATTATGAGCTTGCCGATTTCGGCGGCTACGAATTTGTCTTCTTAAACGAGGGCGAAATTGAAAACAACTGGGCAAATCCGCTGATTGCGCCGGAAGCCGCAGACGGCGAAACCATCAACGACGCACTGTATAACCGCAAAATCGCCGTTGAGGATGCGCTCAATGTCTCCATTCGTGAGGAAGGCATCAGCGGCGATACCCTCGCAACGGTCACCAAGAAGACGGTCACCGCAGGCGATGCGACCTATGATGCCGTTATGAACCGCAACAACGATATCGGCTCTCTGATCACGGGCGGCTATCTTGCCGATCTGCGCTCCATGGAGCAGCTGCACTTTGATGAACCGTGGTGGGATACCATCGTCTGCGAAAACGCAACGCTGTTAGATAAGCTTTATTTTGCGTCCAGCGATATCTCCCTGTTCCCGTTTGAAGCAACCTGGGTGCTCTATTTCAATGAGACCCTGCTCAACCGCTACGACATCGAATATCCCTATGACCTCGTCCGCGACGGCAAGTGGACGCTCGACGAGTTCTATAAGATCGTCAAGGCAGGCACCAATGTTTCCGGCACCGAATACAATCCCGGCGGCTCCGATATCTACGGTATCGTCACGCACAACCAGTTCATGGGTGCGCTGATGGCAGGTGCCGGCGAAAAGTTCCTCGCCGTTGACGACACAGGTTACCCCCGTGCGCTGGAAATTACCGACCGCTTCTACGATGTTGCGCAGAAGATCACCTCCATCACCGCAGATAAGAACCAGTATGTCGACCGTGTACAGCAGAAGCTGGTCACCCCCTCGACGGACTCCACAACCGAGTTCATGATGGGTACGTTCTTATTCAACGCCGAAACCCTCGGTCACATCTACAAGCTGCGCTCCTTTGAAGACAACTTCGGTGTTCTTCCGATGCCCAAGTACGATGAAGCGCAGGAGTCCTACATCTCCATGATGGCAACCTGGGGCGTTCTGCTCACCACCGTGCCGAAGACCAATACCGATCCCGTGCGTACCGGTACGGTCCTTGACTACCTCGCATACCAGAGCTATATCTCTCTGATGGAACCGTATTACGATGCATTCCTGACCCAGAAGGGTGCGCGCAACGAGGATTCCGCCGATATGCTGTCCATCATCCGCGATACCCGTGACGTCAACCTCGGTTATCTGTTCAGCTGGTCCAATTCCATGGAAGAACCGATCCGTACCGAACTGATGAAGGGTTCCACCAATATTGCGTCGATCATCGCAAAGTATGAGTCGAAGGTGCAGACCGCCATCGACAAGACGATGAAGAAAATCGAAGAAAACGACTGATTGATTTTTGTGGGCAGCTGCAAGAGACGCGTAGGGCGGAATTTGGAACATCTGCGAATATCATATCCACCATCACCCCCACAACCTGCTCACCACATTCCAAAGGAGGAATCCGAATATGACATTCTTCATTCATGAAATCAACGTTCACGGTGTCACCGTACCTCTGCGCGCCTACATTCCCGATGTTGCGGGCAGAACGTCGTATGCCGGCAAGCGCCCCGCGATCCTGATCTTTCCGGGCGGCGGCTACGGCTTTACGTTCTCGGGCGAGGCAGAACCGATCGCCATGAAGTATGCTGCCGACGGCATCTGCGCATTTGTCCTCGACTACAGCTGTGCGCCCAACCGCTTCCCGATTCCCCAGCTGCAGGCATTTGCTGCGCTGCGCTGGATCAGAGAACACGCCGTCGAGTTCGGCATCCGTGCGGACAACATCGCAACGACGGGCTTTTCCGCCGGCGGTCACCTCTGCGCCTGCACAGGTACGCTTTGGAACAAGGAAGCATTCCGCCCGTATTTTGCCGAGGTCGGTATGGATGATGTCGATGTCACAATGTACCGTCCCGACAAGCTCGTGCTCTGCTATCCCGTCATCAAGGCACGCTCGGATTTCCATCACCACGGTTCGTTCTGCAATCTGCTCGGTGATGCAATCGACAACGAAGCACTGCGCACCCTGCTTGCAACCGATGAACAGGTCGATGCTCAAACTCCGCCGACCTTCATCTGGCATACCTCCGAGGATACCGGCGTTCCGATCCGCAACTCGCTAGACTTTGCAGCGGCACTTGCGACGATCGGCAAGCCTGTGGAGATGCACATTTATCTGCACGGCGGTCACGGACTGTGCCTCGGTACCCATGTCACCGATGACAGATCGTTTTCAGAACCGCATGAGGTTTCCGAATGGATTACCAAGGCAATCCGCTTTGTCTATGACGAAGCCATCATC
>JAFYTT010000253.1 GCA_017558715.1 Clostridia bacterium
GATGAGATATCCCATAGCACAAGCTAGTAAGACCCCTTGAAGACTACGAGGTTGATAGGTCACAGGTGGAAGTGCAGTAATGTATGCAGCTGAGTGATACTAATCGGTCGAGGGCTTGAACTACCAGATTTCAAGTTCATACACTTGAGTTTCATTTCGTCCTTACTTTCCTTTGTTCGGTTTTCAATGAGCATTTCATATTTGACCTCACACGTAAGTGTGAGGTTTTTTGTTTTAAATTCAATAAAACTCTTGAAAGCCTATCAGACTTATGATATAATTACATGAGAAAAATCCAACCTTTAGAGGTTAATAAACATTATAGTCAAAAACTGCGTATGGATAAAACAAAATATTTGAAAAGCCCATGCAGAGTATCATCGATTCCATATTGGAAAGCTAAAACAATAAGTGTTCCGAACGGAATGTGTATAGTACATCATGATGAATTTTCTGCATCAATGTTAGAAAACTATACTGATGAACCGTATTTCAGGTTATATCATACACTTGAAAATATAAAAGAACCGATGTTACCTTGCGGATTTTTACTTTGTGATGCAGCAACCAACACGTATGCACAACATATCAATTCATGCTACGATGACATTGGTGTCAGTGAATCAGAACTCAAAGAGTATACAAAACGAAAGGTATATATGCCCGCATTATGGATTGCAGTAAAGCATCTTGAAAGCAACGAAATAGTTGCTACTGGAATTGCAGAATTTGAAAAGGAGATCGGCGAGGGCATACTTGAATGGATTCAAGTTTCAAAAGATCTCAGAAGATGCGGACTTGCGACATATCTCGTAAAAGAATTGTTATATAGAATGAAAGATTTCGCCAAATTTGCAACAGTTTCCGGCAAGTGTAAAGATGCCTCCTGTCCCGAGTATTTATATCGAAAATGTGGCTTTACCGGTACGGATGTCTGGCATGTTTTGCGGTCCAAATAAGAGGATTTCATATGAAGATACTTACAAAACAACATATCCAAGTCATCGACAAATGGATGAACTCCCACGCCCGCCCATATGACCTCGCAAAATGGAACCACCTCATACATCATGGATCAAAAATTGACATTGTGCATGAAATGCTGAAATACCAGAATCCTGACGGTGGTATGGGCAGCGGATTTGAACCGGATGTCATTTGTCCGAAGTCTGCCGCGATTCCGACAGCAGAAGCGATTTTTCAAGCGTATGAATACAGTTTGGATTGTACATCCGAATGGATGAAGCATATACTTTCTTATTTTGAACACTCTGTACAGAATATACCGAAATACTGGGAAGACTGTCCCAAGGAAGCAATGGATTACCCGCACGCACCGTGGTGGTCGTATCAGCCCTGTACGGTGTTCAATCCCAATCCATGCGGTGCGGTTGCTTCTGCGATGATCCGATACGGAACGGAATCGCAGAAAGCACTCGGGTACCAAATCGCCGATGACTGTCTGAAACTGCTCATAAGTGAAGATTTCTGCGGCGATCATGATACGCTCAATATTCTTGCACTCGTGGAACAACTGATAGCTTTGCGGTCTCCGCTTATCACCGATGAGATTATGGAGGCAATGAAGCGCAGGATCCTTCAAAATACATGCTTTGATACAAGCAGGTATCATGAGTATGTATTTACTCCGCTTGACTTTGTAACCTCTCCGGATTCGATCTGGTATAACGTTGTCGGTCACGGTATTGAAGCGACGTTTGATTGGTGGTTCGATCATATGAACGAGGAAGGCGTTTGGACACCGAACTTCTCATGGGGCATTGACAGCGATGTTTCCAGACAGGTGACGACATATTGGACGGGATATATGACGGTCAAGCGTGTGAAAATCCTTAAAAATTTTAATCGGGTTGAAGAATGAAAGAGACATATCGTAAAATCCTTGATTATTTAATAGAAAATGCACCGGTCAATATTCTGTACCGCGTAAAAAAGGAAATCCTGAATGAATCTGTAACCACATCGGAAATGCATGCTTTACAGGAAAAAATCTGTGATTTGCCGAAAGTGAAGAAAGCGTTTTCCTGCCAGAACGCATACGGCTTTCTTGGAACGACGCTCCACGGAGTCTATTTTGACGGTTTTGATTCCACAGTTGAACTGCTCAAAAAGAACGGTGTCGAGCTGACGAACCCGCATTTACAGAAAGCAAAAGAAGCTTTGCTTGACTGGAATGACTATAAAAATGACCATTTTTATCATGCCGGAAACGCAATGGATGAACACGGTCGAGGCGGTTTTCGAGCAATCTGGGCAGAACAGCTTCTTGAGCTCGGTGTGGACGAATCGCATCCGATGATCAGAGAGCAAATAGAAAACGCACTCCATGCGTTTCGCGGTGCAATGGAGTATACATCACCCGATGATTTTTCAAAGAAAGCAACATTCCGCGGAGAAGTATGCCGTTACTATATCAAAGGTGCAGCATTTCCTGCAGCTAATCACGTAAAAATCCTTGAAAAAACACGCTCCTGGAGAAATAAAGAATCAATTTCTATGGTGCGCCGTGCCTATGCACATTGTAAAGAGATCATGCGCGATTATCATGACGGTGTGATATACATCAACTGCGGTCATTTTGTCGGTCCGTTCAATTATCATTGGAATCAGGATTATCACAGAATCACGGTTCGGGAATTTGATGATTGTCCGATCAATTTTGCGTGGTTTATGAAAGGACTCGGTTCCGCATCGAAAACATATCCTGTATTTGATGACGGCAATCCATATCTGGCAGAATCCTTAACAGCGATGCTTGAGAACCAAAACTTCATTGCCAGCATATCGGAAGAACAACTGCGCATGTTCAAAAATTATGCATCGATTGCGCCGTCATGGAGGAAAAAGGAGCACATCGCGTGCGATCTCTATTTCCCGATGCTGCTGACACTGCATAAAATGGGTGAAACATGAAACGGATGATACAATTTCTGATGGAAAATGCCAATCCATCGATTCGATTACGGATTCAAAAAGAGATTCTTGGTGAAAGTAAAGCGGAAGAAGAAGCGAATCTTTTGTCACAGATTCGTGAAGAACCGATTTACAAAGCCATTGCCGCTTGTCAAAAAGAGAACGGATGGCTCGGAAATGGCTTTCATGGACCGAACAGAGAAGCGGGACCTTATGAAAATCAAGAAGTCGGTACAAAGTGGCTGGCGGAAAAGGCGGTCGGGAAAAATGATCCTGTTCTGAGCCGCGCCATGGATGCATTTGTCACAATAGAGCTGACCGATCTCTGTTACCGCACCAAAGGAAAGTATTTCGATGAATTCCGATATGCCGCAAACGGTCAGAATCTGATTCGCTGTGCGTGTATTGCGCGTGCGGGATTTGATGATGTGATCGATATCAAGCCGCAGATCGGTCTTGCGCTCGATTCCTTCCGGCGGGCTTTGGAAGTGGATTCCATCCTCGATATTACGAAGGTGAAAAAGGTAAGCGGCAGAGAAAAGCGTGTGTTCAACGACAACGAGAGATGGCCGTGTTATTATCATCTTGATATTCTCGCGCATACACAGTCCTGGAAAACAGATGAGACTATCAAGATGCTCACAGATGCCATAAAACAGCTGATGCGGCAGGACAGACCGCAGTGTCAGGTCGGCGGCGACAGTTGGGTCGGCTATGTGCTGGGGACAGTCGGTTGCTTAAAAGAGGGCTATGTGCTCGGATACGACAAAGACGGTATTCACTATACATATCTTGACCGTGTGGAATGGCTGTGCCGATGCGGTTTGACACCGTATCTTCCTGCATTACAGGCAGAGATAGAGCAGCTGTATCATGCTGTCGATGAGGATGGTATTTGCAGAGCGCAGATTGACGAAAACCAGCTGCATGGCATCAGCACGTACGGCGGGCAGCAGCTGGAGATCGACTGGAAAGAACCGATTCGAAAATATTGCGATATCACATTCCGCGTATTGCTCATTTGCCATTACGCTGGAATCAAAACAGATTGAGGATACATAAATGGGAAAATTACGTCCGATGACGGCGCTTTATATCGTCGATGGTGAGCGGATTCTGCTGTTGTACCGCATCGGCTCAAAGATTGCCGATCAATCCTACATTGGCTGTGCAGGCGGTCATTTTGAAGCGGATGAATATAACAACGCGCGCGCCTGTGTTCTGCGGGAACTTGCCGAGGAGACGGGGCTTTCTGCCGACAATCTCGAAAACCTGTCTCTGCGTTATATCACAATGCGGCTGAAAAACGGGGAAATCCGCCAGAATTATTACTTTTTTGCAACTGCCGCGCATTTGCCCGAATCCCTACACAGCACAGAGGGGACGCTTGCATGGTATGCGCTTGACGATATCGACGCACTTCCGATGCCGGTTTCGGCAAAGCATGTGCTTATCCATTACCGCAGTGTCGGTCGGTATGACACGGTGCTGCGCGGTGGGATGACCGAGAAAGAGGGAACACGCTTTGTTCCTTTGACAGAATTTTAATCAATTTGGAGGAAAACCGACATGCAGAGAGGACCGATGCGGCCACTGATGACAGGATGTATCCTGTATCTTTTGCTGATGGCAGTTCTGTTTCTGCTGTCGGATTTTTTATATATTCAGATTGCGCTGGTGTTGTTTCTGATCCTCGGACTGTCCGTCTGCGCGTATCTTGCCGGAATCAAACGGATTGTTTTGCCGCGGATACTGTCATCCCGCAATTTTTGTATCGGACTGATTGTCGCGGTGGTTTTGGCTTCCGTCGGTGTGTTTTCCGTCATGCACAATTATCGCGCTTTGCAGGTATCAGAGGAAACGGCGGTCACGGTATCCGGGGTTGTCGACCGTGTTTATTATGCCACAGACAGCGGAGCTTCGTTTTTACTCGATCTTGATCGGGTGAACGGCAAGCGGCAGGGAGGAAAAATCCGCGTACAAAGCACCGGATTTGATGCCTATGCCAATGCAGGAGAACGAATTACCTGTACGGTCGTTCTGGGATGTGAAGAACAGATGGAAGATTATCAAGATAATCTACTGTACGCCTTTCCCGACGGCATCTATGCGTATGCCGAGATTCGAGACGGCATTGAGAGGCAAGGCAAAACGGTTTCGTTTTCAGGAATGTGCGATGACATCGCTGCATGGTGCAAACAGCGCTTTTACCGTTACCTACCGGAAGATGCTGCTGAGCTTTGTATCGGTGTTTTGCTTGGCGATAAAACGGTGCTTTCTCCCGAGGTCCGACGTGATTTTCGACGTGTCGGGGCATCTCATATTCTTGCCGTCAGCGGTATGCATTTCTCGATTCTGATCAGCGGATTGCTGTTTGCTCTCGTAAAAATGGGTGTTCCGATGAAACTGCGTTATACAGCGGCACTTGTGTTCATTGTTCTGTATATCGGTATCATCGGATTCTCACCGTCGGTTGTCCGTGCGGGAATCATGTGGATGCTTGTTTGTATAGCGCGTCTGATCTATGAACAGACCGATGCGCTGACATCACTTTTCTTTGCAGCCGCAATCATGTGCTTTGTGACCCCGTATGCCGTCTTCGATATCGGATTTCTGTTATCGGTAACAGCCTCCTGCGGATTGATTCTGCTGATTCCGCCTCTGAACATAAAGATACGGCGGATTCCGTTTTTCCGTACTACTTACGGAAAGCCGCTTTGTTCCATTGTTGAGCTGATCGCTGTTACCTTTGCTGCATCGATCTTTACCATGCCGATTACGCTTTCTGTATTCGGAGAACTGTCCCTGATCGCGCCGATTGCCAATCTGCTTCTGCATATTCCGATTACGGTTCTGATGTATATCGGTCCGCTTCTGATTTTGTTGTCGCTCTTGTCCTTTGTTCCGCCCATTGCGTGGATTCTCCACTTTTTCGCAGGTGTTTTGAGAGGGGATGCGGCGCTGATCTGTGATCTGGTCGGCTGGATGTCGCATATCAGGCACGTTCTGATCGGAGTACGCTATGTGTTTGCGGTTGTACTGCTGGCGGTATTCCTGATCGGGTTTCTGCTTCTTTTTCGCAAGACGCGCAATCTTCTATGGGCATATCCCGTATACGGTGTTTTTCTTTTGTCGCTTTTCCTTTCGATACAGATCTATGCATATCTGCATCAAGGAGAGGTTGCGGTGACGTACGATGTCCATCGGAAAAATGATATTGTTACCGTCGTTGCCGATGGGCGCGGGATGATGATCGATGCCTCTGATGGCACTTACACCAATACCAAACTTGCGTGGGATCAGCTCTCCGGGCAGAATATCACGGAAGTCGATGTCTTTCTATTGACCCATTGCCATACGCGTCATGTCCATACCCTTGCCCGTCTTGCACAGGATACGGTGGTCAAAACCGTTGTCATGCCGGTTCCGCTGACGGAGGAGGAAGAGGAAATCACATCCGCTTTGCGTGAAATTGCAATCCATGCAGGGATCGGTGTGCAGATGTACCACCGCGGAGAGGACGATATCATGTTTGGGGCGGCGGCAATCTCCCCGTATCCGCTGACCTATCTTGACCGTTCGGTACAACCGCTTCTCGGATGGTCTGTCAGCGCAGGCGAAGAAACGCTTGTCTATCTCGGCAGTTCCGCTTTTGAAACGGATGATCATGATCTGTTTGTCAAAATGCGCGAAAACACACTTGCCAACTGCAAGGTTCTGCTGCTCGGCATCCACGGTCCGCTCTATAAAACATCTCTGCCGCTGTTGTCTGAACTTCTGCCGCATGATACGGCGATCGTGTGTGCTGGTGATACGGTCAGATCGTATCTGCATCCGGAAGATGCGGCATCCCATTTTGTCTATTCGATTGCACGTGACGGTCCTGTTCGTGTCATTCTGGATGGTGAAAACTGAATAACCTGTATAAATTTTCTGCCTTCGGTCAAACTATGGATATTGATCGCATAAGAACAACGCTTGTTTTTGTGTGAATCTATGGTCTGATCGGAGGCTTTTTGAATGGATAAAAACAAACAGCAGAACCAACATCTGCAGAAACCGCGCAGAGAGCTGCGTACGATCCGTACACTTCTGTCCTGTCTTTTGAGAGGCGATGCGCCGGACTGGCTGTTGGCAGAACATTATCTGCTTTGTGGATTGTGCAGATCAGTATGTGATGCCCTGAAATCCTGTCCGCGGATTCCGTATACGCAAACGACGAAAGGGCAGCGGGTACCGTTTGCATTCACCGTTTCCGAAACCATTTCGCCTGAGGCGAATACCGAGGAAATGATAACAGCATTATCTCATTTTCACCCGGATGAAGCCTTTCTGCGTTTGTTTCCGGTTCTGCGTGCGGCATCTGTGTTGTGTCGGATTGCGCAGTACCGTACATGTGCAGAACCTCCGCAGGCATTGGGCGCATGGCTTGATCAGCTGCGTCGGACAAAGGAGCTTGATTGGGCAGAGGTCCATGACAGGCTGTCCTATGTTGAGAAGCTTTTGATGGAGGATCCGGGCGGCGCATATCCCTTGTGTGACGATACTTCCAAAGCCGCTTACCGCGCAGCTGTTTTTCGCTTGGCAAAAAAGAAGGGAATCACGGAGGAGGAAGCAGCAGAGCATGTCCTGAATGAAGCAAAAACCGCAACGTCGGGACTGATTTCTGCGGTTCTCTTTCCAATGCGAGGAAATCTTTGGGGTGTTCTGTGGCATATCGTTTTATATGGATTCGCGCTTTTTCTGTCGGTGATCACGGCGGTGTGCTTGCGGCGGGCGGGACATGTACTTCCCGTTGTGATCGGATGTGCACTGTTTCTGCCGTTCTGTGCGTTGGTCAGGGAAATTATGCATCTGCTTGCGGTTCGGTTCGGCAGAGCTTTTGCATCGCCGCTTCTTCGGTATCGGATAGAACCCGGGAAGATTCCCGATGACGGACGTGTGATGACAGTGATCACATCGCTTCTGCGCGGCGGAGAACACGATCGGGCACTTGTGCGCAATCTGGAACGCTTTTATCTGCGCAACCGGGATGATAATGCTGTAGTCGGACTTCTGTGTGATCTTCCGTCCGGGGAACAAGCGGTTATGGCGGAGGATGCGGCAGTGCTGTCAGCTGTCCGTGATCGGATTGACGCACTAAACCGCAAATATGGAAACCGTTTCTGTTTGTTTGTCAGAGGGCGCATTTACAGCGAGAGCGAATCCTGCTATATGGGTTGGGAACGCAAACGCGGTGCAGTTCTGATGCTGGCAAGACTTCTGCGCGGTATCGGTGCGGATGCGTTTGTCTGTATTGACGCTCCCGCCGCGTGTATGCAGAATATTCGCTATGTCTGTACCCTTGATGAGGATACGGTTCTGCCGCCGGATGCGTTGTGTCAGCTGGTCGGTGCGATGCTTCATCCGCAGAATACACCGATGATTGAAAACGGTGCGGTGCGGCAGGGATGTGCGATCTTGCAGCCTGCGATGGCAACGACGTTGGAACATGCGGCGGCGACAAGGTTTACGCTTTTGTGCTGTGGGCGCGGCGGTATGGATCCCTACAGCAGACATCATATCGACGGAGAAACGATTCTTTTTGGAGAAGGCAGCTTCTGTGGGAAAGGAATTTTTGATGTTGATGCGTTTTTGGCGGTTCTCGACGGCGCGTTTCCCGATCATGCGGTACTGTCGCACGATTTTCTTGAGGGCGCGAGACTCCGTTGTCAGAACGATCCTGCCGTGACCTTCTCTGATGGAATGCCCAAAACACCGTCCTCGTATTTTTCCCGTCAGAGCCGATGGATAAGGGGAGATGTGCAGGCGCTGCGATTTGCCTTTTCCTCGCATCAAAACGCATCCGGAGCAACCGTGAAAAATCCGATCACGCTTTGCGCACGTCTGCGGATCATCGATCATGTCCTCTTCGCTCTGACGCCGCCCGCCATACTTCGTGCAGTATTGGTGTTTGCGTTTTTGCCGTTATCGGCTGGGATAACTTTCTGGCTTTGGCTTCTGCTGCTTTCGCCGTATCTGTATCGTCCTGTCCGTATGTGTCTGCGTTCGTGGTCATGGCGATCGATGTTTCGACAGTTTTATTCGGTGGTGCTCTGCGATTTTCGGCAGGCGCTGTATTGGTGTGGATTCCGTATTCTGTTTTTGGCACAGGAGGGTTGGGTCAATGCAAAAGCGATGATCACCGCACTGTATCGGATGTTTGTCTCGAAGCGCCGTCTGCTCGAATGGGTTACGGCAGGGGAAGGGGAACGCCGTGCAAAAGGCTCTGCCGCCGCATTGTATGCAGGTATGCGCGCATCGGTGCTGGTTGGCGCAGGATTGCTTCTATTTTCTCCCCATCCGGGAGCAAAACTGATCGGTCTGCTCTGGGTCTGTGCGCCGTTGGTCGCTTATTATCTGTCAGGAACACCGAAAACGCGGTATACACATCGTTTTTCTGCGGATTTTGCAAAAAAAAAGCCTGACGGTGCACTTACCGTCGAGGAAGCCCGCGCATATGCCGCACCGATCTGGCAGTTTTTTGAAGACCATGTAAATAATATGACGCATCACTTACCGCCTGACAATGTACAATGGTTTCCAATCAGCGAAAAGAAGATCGCCCGGCGAACTTCGCCAACGAACATCGGACTTTATCTCTGTGCCTGTGTTTCTGCCTGTACGTTTGGATTTATTGATGCACGGACACTTCGTGAACGACTCGATGCGGCGTATGCGGAGCTGATACAGCTTCGGCGGTATAAAGGACATTTTTATAACTGGTACGATCTGAACAGCGGTGAGGTGATCGGTGTTCCGTATATCTCGACGGTCGACTCGGGTAATCTTGCGTGTGCGCTGATTTGTGCCGCGCAGGGAGCCGGAGCACACGTACAGGATGATGCTGGGCTTGCACGTACCGCAAAAAAACTGTATCAACTTGTTCGGGACATGGATTTTTCGTTTCTGTATCACAGACAGGCAAAACAGCTCTATCTCGGTTATGATACGGAAACGCAGACGCTGTCGTCCTCCCGTTATGATCTTTACGCATCCGAGATCCGTTCTGCGGTGTATTTTGCAATTGCCATGGGACAGATTCCTGCCTGCGCCTGGGAACATCTCGGAAAACCGATGACCGAGGGGCGCGGACATATCGGGATTGCTTCGTGGACGGGATCTGCTTTTGAATATTTTATGCCTGCACTCTGGATGCCGACACCTGCAAATTCTGTGAGTGCCGAAATGCTTGCGTATGCGTTTGAGGCGCAGAATGCCGACTGTATGCTGCTGAAAACAGATACGGGTGAAATGCCGCTGTTCGGCAAATCCGAGGGTGCGTATTTTGGATTTGACAGGGAGTCCAATTTTCAGTATCAACCGTACGGTGTACCGTCGCTTGCTCTATGCTCTGATATGGAGCGGCAGACGCTGTGCATGCCGTATGCGCTTTATCTGATGCTGCCGTTTGCACCGCAGACGGTCAGGGGTGCATTGGATCGGGCGATGTCCGTCGGTTTGTCAGGACCGTACGGTCTTTATGAAGCACTTGATGCAACGTCTGACCGTGTAGGCGGCGGATATGCTGTGGTACGATCCTATATGGCGCACCACATGGGTATGAGTCTGATGGCGCTGACCAATGCGGCATTTGATGGTATCTTTCAGCGGTATTTTCTGTCGGATACTCGCATGGAGGCGTATCTGCATCTTTTAGAGGAACGTATCCCGGCAGATCTGCGGACAACACCGCTGCTGAGAGGGGCTGTATTGGCGCAAACGTCCATTTCCCGTGCTGTATCTGCCGCCGATTCCGCATGGACGGTTTCTGAGGAGCCAAGTGCCGCGGTCTTGTCCAACACTGTGTCCCGTATTCTGGCATCCTCTGATGGCGGTATGACGCTGTACCACGGAACACTTGCACTGACACCGACGGAATGGGATTTGCGCTCACTCCCACCGACCTTTTTCTGTTTTGACGCTGTCAAAAATGTCGTTTATACGCCGTGCAGACGGTCAGCCGATGCGGGATGTGACGCTGTTTTTTCGTTTTCCGAAACCGCGGATGCTCTGTGCTGGACAGGCGACTATGCGGACGGAACACGCTGTCAGCTGACGGCACGGATTTCCACGAGCGGCGTCGGGTATGCTTTTTTACTGGAGCTGGAACGCGGCGGCACGGCGGTACCATGTGTGATGACTGCATATTTCCGACCGGTGCTGTATGAGCCGTATGCATATGCGGTCCACCGAACCTTTGCCGATTTGTTTCTCGGTACTGCGGCAGAAAAAACAAGCAATACGGTATTTGTGGAACGCCGTCCGCGCGTGGAGGGAGAGCGTGCACAGAAGCTGTCGGTCAGACTTGGAGGACTGGAGAATTTTTGTGCTGTGTCTGACGCATCGAGCTTGCTTGGTGTCAGCTATTCCGCGGAGGACTGTCTATCACTGGGAAGGGCAACGACGTGTTCAAAAAAACTGTCCTCGCAAAAAACTTATGCGTCGGTTCCGCTTCTCTGTATGCGCGGTCGTGCTGTGCATGGCAGAACGACGGTATTGCTTTCCCTCGGGGATGAAATACCTGTGTTCGATGTGGGATTGTTTGCGCGTATCCGAACAGAACTGCGGATGCTATGTGGGAACACCGCGTGGCGTCCTTATGCGGAGCAAATGCTGTCGGCCATTGCGTCCCGTCGAAAGACACACCTGATCTGTCGGGACGGTCGCTGTCGTCCGATCTGTGCTCCACATGGAAAAGAACGGTTTTGGAAGTACGGGATATCCGGGGATTTGCCGTGCATCTGTCTGATGAGCGGAGAGGGGGAGGCGGATATCGCGCGTGCATCGGCTGTTCTTGCGGCGTGGAAGTATCTTTTGTTGTGCGGTGTGCCGCTCGATCTTGTCATATGTACCGATGAAACGGATGCATACGGAAGAGCAGCCGATCACCGTCTGCGAAAAACCGTTGAAACGCTTGGATTGCAATTTTTTCTCGGTGGGGGAAATGACCGCGGCGGAATTCATATCTGTCGGCGCAAAGAGCTGGAGGATGACGGTATTCTTCTGTCAGCGGTTCTCATCATCGGTGAGAACGATTTAGAGGATACGCAGAGAGAGCTTCAGCCCGTGATCCTTCCTTGTGAAACGCGCTCGTTCCCAACAAGGTACACGCTTGACGAACGGTGTGTAGTTGTGAACAAGGGAAACCAACCGATGCCATGGACGTTTTTGCTGACAAACGGGGTGTTTGGCACGCTTGTGACCATGAATACACTGGGCTTTACGTTTTTCGGAAATGCCAGAGAGTGCCGTGTTACACCATGGTACGGAGATGCGCTGTCAGAGCGGTGCGGGGAACAGTTTCTTTTGTCTATCTTCGGCAAGGACGGATATCACGACCTCTGCCGCACGTCGTCCTCGGTTGTCATCACACCGACCTCGGTGCATTATCTGGGACTTCTGCCGCAGATCTCCTACCGCGTGAGTGTTTCCATTCCGGATCGTACCCGTCATAAGCGCATGGAGATCCGCATCAAAAATGAAGGGACGGAGTCTCTGACGCTGTCTGTACGGTATCAGATTCAGCCGTTGTTTGGGGTAATTCCCGAGGACTGTGAGGCGGTATCGTGGAATGTGGAACATCGATCTCTGCTGTTCCGAACCGAAACAAATGCGGACTGTGCTGTCTATACCGCGTCCGTCTCCCTTGTCGGATGTGAAGGCTTTTCGGCAGGGGCGGTTGGGGATGATATGCTGTATGTCGGCGGCAGTATCTCGCTTTCTGCGGGAGATGAGATTTGTGTGACAGCACACCTGCATATCCTCCGTGACGGTCAGCGAACAGCACCGGCAGATGCTTTGCTTGCACCGTCCGGATGGCGAACGCCGAAAATCCGATCGGGAAACGCCGATCTTGATGCATTGGCATCGACATGGCTGCCGTGGCAGATTGTGGCAGTGCGTATGTATGGCAGATGCGGGTATTATCAGCCGGGCGGTGCATATGGCTTCCGCGATCAGCTGCAGGATGCGATGGCAGCGGCTGAATTTGCACCGCGGCTTCTGTATGCACAACTGTTCCGCGCGGCAGCACACCAGTATCTGGAAGGCGATGTTCAGCATTGGTGGCATCCCGGTCCTACGCCTGACCGTGCGAAATTTCATCGCGGTATCCGTTCCCGCTGTTCCGATGACCGTTTGTGGCTTGTACTTGCGGCGGCAAGATACCGGTCTTTGACAGGAGAAACGGAATTTTTGCAGAAAACGGTACGGTATCTGGAAAGTCCCCTTCTGACAGAGCATGAAGGAAAACGCTATGAAACACCGCTGCGCTCGGATGTCAGAGAAAGCCTTTATATGCATTGTGTCCGCGCGATTGAGAAAACGCTTGACGACGGATTCGGTGTTCATGGTATGCCGTATATCGGAATCGGCGACTGGAACGACGGCATGAATCGTGTCGGTGTCCGCGGTCAGGGCGAAACCGTTTGGGGCGGGATGTTTTTACTGCTGGTGTTATCGGAATTTTTGCCGCTGTGTGAAACCATGGGAGATGAGCATGCCATGAAAACGTATCCGTCCATCATGAAGCATCTTGCATGTGCCATTGAAAGTGAAGCATGGAACGGGAAGTGGTATCGCCGTGCCTGGTATGATGACGGATGTGCAATGGGGAACCCCGGCGATGCGGAAGCGGCAATTGATCTTCTGCCGCAGGCATTTGCTGCAATCGTCAACCATCGGGTGCGGTTACCCGGCGGCGGAAAACCGTTTGACGAGGAGCGGGTACACACGGCGATGAATTACGCATATGAAACACTCTTTGACGAAGCGCATGGCGTATTTGCACTGTTGTATCCACCCTTCGGAGGCTCCGAGAGGGCGGATAATCCCAATCCCGGGTATATTGCCGGTTATCCGCCGGGAGCAAGAGAAAATGGGGGACAGTATACGCATGCGGCTGTCTGGGGCGCGATGGGACTGTTTGCGGTTGGGGAGCACGAACGAGGAATGCGTGTGGTCGAGGCTTTATTGCCGACATCACATCTCCGGGATGCGGAGGGACTGTACCGCTATCAAAAGGAACCGTGGGCACTGTGCGGCGATGTTCTGACGACCCCCGGACGTGTCGGCGAGGGCGGATGGAGTCTGTATACCGGTTCGGCCGGCTGGTATTACCGTCTGCTGCTTTCATTGTTCGGAGAAAACCATGAACACTCGGATACCTGAAATTACCTGTCGTCCGGTTTGTATGACAATGCGGATTTGGGAAATGCTGTATACGAGAGGAGTGATGGTATGGCAGTCGGGTATCACCATAAAGTGGAGATCTGCGGTGTCAATACGGCAAAACTGAAAAATCTGACAGCAGAGGAAAAGCGAGTGCTTCTGGAGCGGGCGTCGCAGGGGGACAAGCAGGCACGGCAAGAGTTGATCGACGGAAATCTGCGGC
>JAFYTT010000254.1 GCA_017558715.1 Clostridia bacterium
CATGCGTCGAAGGTGGTGTCGTCAGCCTTGGTGATCAGAACCTGAGATGCATTGTAGTAGGAATCAGAGAAGTCGAGGATCTGCTTTCTGGTTTCGTTGACGGTCAGACCAGCGGCTGCAACGTCACACATACCTTCTGCAACTGCGGTGCAGACAGATTCGAATTCCATGTTGGAGATAACGAGTTCCTTGCCCAGAGACTCAGCGAGAGCTGCCATGATTTCCATGTCAACGCCGTAGTAGGTATCGCCTTCCTTATATTCAAAGGGAGCGAAAGCTGCGTTGGTCGCAACGACGAGCTGATCCTTGGATGCGTCTTCTGCTGCGGAGGTAACACCTGTGGGGGTACCATCGCCGAAGTACTTGTTGACGATTTCGTCGAACTTGCCGTTTGCCTTGATCTCTGCGAGGAAGGAATTGACGGATGCGAGGAGTTCAGCATCGCCCTTCTTGACTGCGAATGCATATTCTTCGCTGGTCAGCGGGATGTCGATGACCTTAAGAACAGGGTTGGAAGCGCTGCCGCCGCATGCGGTGAATGCGAGAACGGAGGTCAGCAGGATTGCTGCCATCAGAATGGCGGAAAGAATCTTTTTCATGATGAAAGATCTCCTTTATAAAATTTTTGCCGCAGTATCCATACCACGGGTGTTAATTAACATTCAATTCATTATACTACTGAAAACGGTTTTTGTCAATACCTTTTTGCGAATTTATGCATATTTTTCCAAAATAGCCAATGTCTGTGCGGTGATAGCGGTCCGGGATGATGTATGCTCCATGTATATCGAATGAACGGATGACAAAAAACGCGGTCAGATAGGAATGTTTTGTGTATATAAGACTGTATATATACACAACGGGCGTGGAATTGATTTTGTAACGATTTATCGGCAGTGTGAAAAATATGCAGAAACAACAGCAAGAAAATACGCGTGTGGCGGGAACTGCTCCGGATTTTTCACAATTTCTTTTGAAAAACGGAAAAAGTTCTTGCAATTCGGATGAAAATGCTATATAATATATATGTTAATGCAAAATCCCGGAAAGGAAGCTTCCGATACGGAAGATCAGGTTCAAAATCATGAAAGCAGTTATCACCGTTACAGGTAAGGACGTTGTCGGTATCATCGCAAAGGTTTCTGCCGCATGTGCGGAAAACCATGCCAACATCATCGATATTTCCCAGAGTGTTCTCGACGAATACTTTGCTATGATCATGGTCGTGGAAATCGATCAGATTGCGGTCGAATTTACGAAGTTTGTTGAAAAGATGGAAGCGCTCGGAGCGGAAAACGGTCTTGTCATCCACACGATGCATGAGGACGTCTTCAACGCCATGCATCATATCTGATCCGAGAATGACCGTTTGAAAGGAATATACATCCATGCTGAATATGAACGATATTCTGGAAACGATCCATATGATCGAGGGCGAAAACCTCGATATCCGTACAATCACGATGGGCATTTCGCTGCTCGACTGTGTATCGGAGGATGAGGACCGTTTCTGCGAAAAAATTTACGACAAGATCACCCGCAAGGCAGAAAAGCTCGTTGCGGTGGGTGAGGAAATTGAAAAGATGTACGGTATCCCGATCGTCAACAAGCGCGTATCGGTCACCCCCCTCGCGATTGCCGGCGGTGCGCTGTCCCGCGATGGCTTTGTCAAAGCGGCAAAGGCGCTTGACCGTGCGGCGGATACGCTCGGCATCAACTTCATCGGCGGCTTCGGCGCGCTGGTTCACAAGGGCTTTACCCCCGGTGACCGCAATCTGCTTGCCGCCATCCCGCAGGCACTGTGCGAAACGGGAAAGGTCTGCTCCTCCGTCAATGTCGCCTCCACCAAGGCCGGCATCAATATGGATGCCGTGAAGCAGATGGGCGATATCATTAAGGAAACGGCATATCTGACGCGTGACAACGATTCTATCGGCTGTGCCAAGCTCGTTGTGTTCACCAATGTCCCCGAGGATAATCCCTTTATGGCGGGTGCGTTCCACGGCGTCGGTGAACCTGATACTGTCATCAATGTCGGTGTCTCCGGCCCCGGTGTCGTCGCAAGTGCGATCAAGCGCGCAGGGGACTGTGATTTCTCCACGCTTGCTGATATTATCAAGAAGACCGCATTCAAGATCACGCGTATGGGTCAGCTCGTCGCATACGAAGCATCCAGACGGCTCGATACACCGTTCGGCATTGTCGACCTCTCCCTTGCACCCACGCCTGCCATCGGTGACTCCGTTGCGCATATCCTTGAGGGTATGGGACTGGAACAGTGCGGTGCACACGGTACCACAGCGGCGCTGGCTCTGCTCAATGACGCGGTCAAGAAGGGCGGCGTTATGGCATCGTCTCACGTCGGCGGTCTGTCTGGTGCGTTCATTCCTGTTTCGGAAGATCAGGGTATGATCGACGCGGTTTCCGCAGGCTCTCTGTCGCTTGATAAGCTGGAAGCCATGACTGCGGTCTGTTCCGTCGGTCTTGACATGATTGCCATTCCCGGTGATACTCCCGCGGATGTCATCTGCGGCATCATCGCCGACGAAATTTCCATCGGTGTTGCCAATACCAAGACGACAGCTGTCCGTGTCATTCCCGCATGGGGCAAAAAGCCCGGCGATATGGTGTCCTTCGGCGGCTTGCTCGGTTATGCACCTGTCATGCGTCTCAACGAAAAGTCTCCTGCGGCGTTTATCGCGCGCGGCGGACGGATTCCCGCACCGATTCATTCGCTCAAGAACTGATTTTTATAAGATTCCTGCCGCATTCGCACGCATTGCAGACTCCATACGTGCCATGCGGCAGATTTGTATGATTTTTGAAAGCATGAGGTAACCATGAAACTCATTCACACAGCCGACTGGCATCTTTGTTCCCCGATGGAATGTCGTCTGTCAGAAGACAAAGCAAAGATGCGCCGCACAGAACTGCTGTCGCGTTTCGCCGACATGGTCACATGGGCGGAAGACAATGATGTCGATGCGGTGCTTCTGTGCGGAGATCTCTCCGATGACGGGATGCTTCCGTACCATGTGCAGGATTATCTGCTTTCCTGTATGGCGGATGCCGCGCCGATCCGCTTCTTTCTGATCGCGGGCAACCATGACCGTATCTCCGACCGTACCATCGGCGGCTGTTTCACGCGCGGCAGAACGGAGATTCCCGCGAATCTTACGATCTTCGGTGAGGAATGGTCATCGGCGGCACTGTCGCCCGATACCGTCATTTACGGGCGCAGTCTGACTGCCGCAGAACATTCCCCCGACCTTCCTGTCATGGCATCAGACAAATACAACATTGTCATGCTGCACGGTGAGATCTCCGAATCGTCCTCCGTGCTGGGCGGTGAGGGTGAGAATATTCCGCTTACCGCACTGCGCGGCAAAAACATCGATTATCTTGCACTCGGTCATGAACACACCTTCCGTCACAAAAAGCTTGACGCGCGCGGAACCTGGTGCTATCCCGGATGCCCGGAGGGACGCGGCTTTGATGAGTGCGGACAGAAGGGATTTGTTGTTCTGACGCTGGACGGCACACACTGTACGGGTGCGTCGTTTGTTCCGTTTGCAAAGCGCACACTCCATAATCTGCGCCTCGATGTGACCGATCTTGAAGATTGCATCTACGCATCAGAACAGGCACTCGGTGTGCTCGTACGTGATATTCCTGCAGCTGATCTTGTCCGCGTAACGCTGTGCGGAGAACAAGCTTCAGAGCAAGGATCGGATATCGGATATCTGTCCCATCGGCTCAGGGAACGGTTCTTCCATGCCGAGCTGCGGGATGAGCGGACGGTCAGCGAACCGTCTGTCTCCGAGGGCGATGTCTCCCTGCGCGGTGCCTTTGTCCGTGCGGTGGCATCTCTTGATTTATCGGAGGATGAAAAAAACGCGGTTCTGCGGTGCGGACTTGCGGCACTTGGCGGCAGAATCGATGAAACATTGCCAAGAGAGGAGGACGTTACATGAAGCTGATTCGTTTATCGGTGGAAAACTTCGGTGTTCTGCATAACGAAGTCGTGGACTGTCATACGGGGCTGAACGTCTTCTGCCGTGAAAACGGTGCCGGAAAAACGACGCTTGCCGCATTTTTGTGCGCCATGCTGTACGGACTTCCGTCCTCCCGAAAAACTGACCTTGAGGAAAACGAACGAAAGAAATACCAGCCGTGGCAGGGCGGTCCGTTTGGCGGAAGCATGACGTTTTCGGTCGGGGAGAAGACCTACCGTGCGGAACGGTATTTTGCGGAAGGGACGTCGACCAGGCGCGATACGTTTGTCCTGTATGATCTTGCCGACAACACCGTTTCGGATGACTATTCGGAACATCTCGGATATGAGCTGTTCGGGCTGGATGCCGCGGCGTTTACACGGAGTGCATATCTGTCCCAGCGGCTGACCAATGACGATCGCGGTACGGACAGCATTACCGCAAAGCTGAGTGCCGCTGTGGATGGCGGTACCGATGACGGCGACGGGATGTACCGTACTGCCGCGGCGCTCCTTGATAAACAGCGTCAGTATTACCAGAAGCAGGGTGGACGCGGATATCTTGCACAGCTCGATGAGCGGCTTACCAAATTGCATGAAAAAGAATATGCCGCACGCAATGCAAGAGCGGATGCGGAGCGGTTTACCGAAGAAGCGCAGCAATTGCAGACCGCGCTTGCAGGACTGCATACGGAAAAACAACGGCTGTGGGAAGATCACAATACTGCGGCGACACGGCAGGCGGTTTTGGCACACGGACGGTCGCTTGCCGGGCATCGCGATGCTCAGCTTGCCGCCGCGGCTGAGAAACGGCAGTTTCTGCATCTTGATGACGATGCGGGCATCTCTGCGGGACAGTTTGGAGAGAACGCGATTCTGAAAGCGGAAAAAGCCGTCAGAGAAGCATCGCTTCTGCGTGACAAGCTTGCACTGACCGAAGAGGGCATCGCGCGGGCAGGAGAAGAACAGAATCGGATTGCCGCTCGGTTTGCAGACGGAATTCCGGGGGTACAACAACTGGAATCCCTGTCCCATACCGTACGGATACTCGAGGAAATACCGCAGGAACCTTCCGACGGCGTACAGGCGCTGGTCCCTTGCTTTTCCGAGGAGGAGCTTGCGCGGCACACGGGACAGGCGCTGATGCACGCACAGATGGCAGAGGTACTTTCCGAGCCGCAGAAAGGCAAAGAAGCCTATCTTGCGGCGATGGAAGCGGCCGGTATGGAGATCGGCGATGCGCTTCCCGATGAGGACACGATGCAGGCGTATGCCGATATGCTCGGTGAGATTGCGTCCAATCGCGAACGTCAGGCACAGCTGCTTCC
>JAFYTT010000255.1 GCA_017558715.1 Clostridia bacterium
CCTACACTCAATCGATTTTGTCAGCAGTATATACACATTCGCCGCTATAGACGGTGGCAATGCATCTGCCGTACACTTCCATACCTTCAAAGGGCGTGCTTCTGCCCATCGTTGCAAACGCCCCGGGATTGACACGGGAAACCGCGGAAAGATCCCAGACGGTGTATTCGTTTTCGGTGACATCAAGACCGCCGAGCGCAAAGCGGTTTCTCGGATTATCGGACATCAGCGCAATCAGTTTTTCAAGCGTCAGCACACCGGTTTTAACAAGACCCGTATACAAGGTCGGGAATGCGCATTCGAGTCCGACGATGCCGTTGAGGGAGCCTGCAAAGCCCTTTGCCTTTTCCTCCGCGGAATGCGGTGCATGGTCCGTTGCAATCATATCGACCGTACCATCCAGCAGTGCCGCAACAAGTGCTTCTCTGTCGGCGGGAGAACGCAGCGGCGGGTTCATCTTCCATCTGCCGTGATCTTCACGCATGGATTCGTCAAGCAACAGATAGTGCGGACCCGTTTCGCAGGTGACATCAATACCGTCCCGTTTTGCCTGACGAATGAGCTCAAGCGAAACTGCCGAGGAAACATGGCAGACATGCAGTGCACAGCCCGTCTCCTTTGCAAGCAGAATATCACGCTCAACCTCCGACCATTCGCTTCTCGGATCAGCCGGTGCGTAGGTCAGGTCTTCGCAGTGTGCCGCAATGATCTTGCCAAGTGCCTTTGCGCGTACCATTGCTTCACGCATCAGAGCCGCATCCGCAACGCCGCGTCCGTCATCGGAGAACGCAGAAACAAACGGCGCCAATGCTTCCAGATCGGAAAGCACCTTGCCGTCCTCACCGACGGTAATCGCGCCCATCGGAACCGTCTTCACACATGCATCGCGGCGGATGCAGGCAAGCTGTTCGTCGAGATGCTCCAGAGAATCGGGAACGGGTTTCAGGTTCGGCATCGGGCAAAGTGCGGTATAACCACCTGCCGCGCCGGCGAGTGTACCCGTTTTCACGGTTTCCTTATAAGAAAAACCCGGCTCACGCAGATGCACATGCACATCGGCAAAACCGGGAAAAACAAAATATTCAATATCAGAAGAAACAGAAACAGCGGGTGCAAAGGAAAACGCCTCGGGAACGAAATGGCCCGAACGGTAAACCATGGAAGTTTTCGTTGACTTCATCATTTTAACTCCTGCCTTTCATTACTTTATCTTATGTATTATATCACATATTACATCTTTTGTCAAGCAGTTGCGTCATATTCAGACATTTTCAGCGTTTTGTATGAATGTATGGATTCCAGCACGGAAAAATTCAAAAATGAGACACATATAATTTAAAAAATGGTCAAAAAAGCATTTGACTTTTTGGTCTGTTCGGTGTATAATAATAGTATGGAAAAATACCCCATACATTTGTATCTTTTTCATTCTCATCATGTTGATATATCATCATTTCAGGAGGACACCATCATGGATTTTTTAAAGAACATTTCCGCATCTCTTTCCAAGGCTGCCGAAGCAACCACCAAGAAGGCAAGTGAGCTGACCGATACCGCAAAGCTCAAGATCAAGCAGAACCGCATCACTTCCGATATCAACGAAACCTACAACAAGATCGGTGCGCTGATCTACAAGCAGTACAAGGAATCAGGTGACGAATCCGCAGCAATTGCAGAGCTCTGCCTCGCAATCGACAAGAGCAATGAAGAACTGGATGCAGTCAACGCTGAAATCGAAGCCATCAAGGAAGCTGCTGAAGCCGCAAAGGCTGCCGCTGCTGCAGAAAAGGCTGCTGCAAAGGCACAGACCGAAGAAGCTCCCGCAGAAGAAACCGTTGAAGAACCCAAGGAAGAAGCTCCCGTTCGTTTCTGCAGCGGCTGCGGTGCAGAACTCTCCGCAGGTGCTATGTTCTGCAGCAAGTGCGGTCAGAAGCAGGAATAATTCCCCAAGCTTCGTTTGATTCCATGCATAACCATCGGGGACTGCTGAAAGCCCATCGCCTGCAGCAGTCCCTGTGATTCGTTTATTTCAGACTCAATACCCCCAAAGGAGTTATTCATGATCAGCATCAGCTGTGACAATTTAAGACTTTCGTTCGGCATCGACGTCATTTTGGAGTCCGTTTCCTTCTCCCTCAATGAAGGAGACCGTCTCGGCATCGTCGGTGTCAACGGTGCCGGCAAATCCACACTGTTCCGTCTCATAACAGGCGAATACAAGCAGGACAACGGCGCCGTCTATATTGCCAAAGATAAAACCGTCGGTTTTTTGGAACAGAATACAGGACTGCAGAGCACCAAATCCGTCTATGACGAAATGCTGCTCGCCTTCCCCAACCTCTGTGCAGCAGAAGAAAAGCTCGCCGCAATGGAAGCGGAAATTGCTTCTTATGAAACCGAGCACAAGGCACACGATGAAGCCTTTGAAAAGCTCGTTGCCAATTTCTCCGCGCTGTCGGAAACCTTTGAGGCGGAGGGCGGCTATTCCTATAAAAACCGTATCCGTGCGATGCTGACCAGACTCGGCTTCGGTGAGGATCTTTGGAACATCCCCATTGATAAGCTGTCAGGCGGTCAGAAGACCAGACTGGCACTCGTCCGCCTGCTTCTGCAGGAACCCGATATTCTGATGCTCGACGAGCCTACCAACCATCTCGATATTGACACATTGGCGTGGCTTGAAGACCATCTGAAGTCCTACAAGAAAACCATTCTCGTCGTTTCTCACGACCGTTATTTCCTCGATAAAATTGCCAACCGGATTCTCGAAATCGAGCACAAGCGCGGCACCATGTACAACGGCAACTACTCCTCGTATCTGGAGCAGAAGATCAAAAACCGCGAAATTGAGGAAAAGCATTATCAGAACCAGCAGCGTGAAATTGCCCGCATTGAGGCGTATATTGAACAGCAGAAGCGCTGGAACCGCGAACGCAACATCATTGCGGCGGAAAGCAGACAGAAGCAGCTGGACAAAATGGTCAAGCTCGACCGTCCGATGGCTTCCCCCGACCAGATTCGCCTGCATTTTTCCAAATCCGGCGAATCCGGCAATGACGTTCTCGAACTGAATCGTCTCTCGAAATCCTATCCCGGCAAGCCGCTGTTTTCCGATGTCACGGCAATGGTCCGCAAACACGATCACGTTTTTGTCTACGGTCCCAACGGCTGCGGCAAATCGACACTCTTGAAGATCATCATGGATCGCGTTCAGCCTGATCGCGGCGATTATGAATACGGCTACAATGTTACTGTCGGCTATTACGATCAGGAACAGCAGGACCTCGATGAGGACAATACGGTACTTGAAGAGCTGTGGTCTGCATATGAAAATCTGACACAGACCGAAATCCGCAATACCCTCGCGCTGTTTTTATTCCGCGGCGACGATATTGAGAAAAAGGTTTCCGTTCTTTCCGGCGGTGAAAAGGCACGTCTGACCATGGCAAAGCTGATTCTGTCGAAGATGAATGTCCTCATTCTCGACGAACCGACCAACCATCTCGATATTCCGTCCAGAGAAGCATTGGAAAACGCTCTCCTCTCTTTCGACGGTACGATCATCGCCGTTTCGCATGACCGTTATTTCATCAAAAAGCTCGCCAACCGCATTTTCGATCTGTCCTCACACACGCTCTTTGACTTCCGCGGTACGTATGAAGAATTCCTGGCTTACAATGAACGGAAAAAGCTGGAAGCTGCCGCAGCCGTCGCTTCCGGTCAGATGCCCGAGGTTGTATCCGCCGGCAAGGAGCAGTTCTTAAAGAACAAGGCGGATGCCGCTCAGCGCAGAAAAGAAGAACGCGCACGCCAGAAGACGGCAGAAGCCATTGCAAAGACCGAAGCGGAAATCGAAGCCATTGACGAAGAAATGGCAGGAGAAGCCGCAATGGACTACAAACGTTTATCCGAGCTGCAGACACGCAAGGATGAGCTGGAAGAAGCGCTCCTGCTCCTTTACGAACAGGAAGAAGCACAGAACACGTAACGCCTTACGGTGCTCGCCATCCGTGCGCAAACCCATCAACCGATGCAGAACAGACATCGCCGCCGATCACGCGGTCTTTATAGATCAGCAGTGTCGCATAAACGGTGCCGTCATAATCGGGATAATTCTCAACGGGATACGTATACCGCATCACCGTTTTCCCCCGATAGCGTTCAAGATCCAGTCCCTGCGCTTTCTGAATTTCGTTGTAATCCTCATATACGGTGTCAAATTTTGCCGGGATGACCACCGCGTCCTCCTCGGTTTGTTCCTCATCAATTTCCCATCCGAAGCCTGCAAGGAATGCGCGGCGTGCTTCAGATGTGCTGATATTGTCATACACGATCTTATCTTCTCCGACGAGAAGTGAGGTCGGCACATAGGTCGGAACAAACACAATGAGGGCAATCAGCGCAATCACCGATACACAGATTACCGAGAAAAACCGCAGCGCTGATGCACGCACGGAATAAATAAACATAGAACCTACCTCCGTTATTTTCGCTGAATGTTGGATTCATCCGCATTGTATGCGTGATCATCGGACAATATACCGACCTCCACAGGAGAAACCACGATGAACATTTCAGAACAACTGACCCGCTTTTCCCGCCCGTGCAGCTGCGGCAAGACACATACGCTGATTACCGATTCCGTTTATATCGGTGCAGATGCCCACAAGCATCTGTCCGATGATATCCGCCGCCGCGGTTTTGTACAAGGTGTCGTCGTGGCCGATACAAACACCGCGCCGATTGCGGGAGAAGCCCTTGCAAATGCGCTTGCTCTGCCGCTGATCGTTCTGCCCGGTGATGCACACGCAACCGAGCTTGTCTGTGCCGATCTGCAGAAGATGCTGACAGCACTTGCCCAAATGCCGCAATTCTATATCGCCTGCGGCTCGGGATCGCTTCACGATATCGTACGGTATACCGCGTGTGAAAACGACATTCCGTTTTACTCCTATCCGACAGCCGCCAGCGTTGACGGATTTGTATCCGGCATCGCCGCTATGACCATTCGCGGAACGAAGGTCTCTTATCCTTCCCGTCCGCCCATTGCTTTGTACGCCGATCCTGCCGTCTTTGCGGGTGCACCCGAGCGTCTGACCGCAAGCGGTGTCGGTGACCTGCTCGGCAAATATATTTGTCTTGCCGACTGGAAAATTGCACGGATTCTGACAGGCGAAGAAATCTGTCCCGAGCTGATGGCGCTGGAATATACAGTCATCGAGGAACTGGAAGCCGTCATTGCTGCCGCCGGCGATGCGGTAAAAACGTCGGGGGATGCACATACGGAATATGTCTGCCGCGTCATGGAAGGGTTGGTGCTGTCCGGACTTGCCATTCAGCTCAACGGCAATTCCCGTCCCGCATCGGGCGCGGAGCACCATCTGTCTCACTTCTGGGAAATGGCGCGCATCAACGAAGACATTCCCGCGCTCCATGGGGAGCAGGTCGGTATCGCGGCACTTCTGCTTCTGGATTACTACAAAAAAGCGGCAGAACGCTTTGCTTCCCCGTTTATGTATGATCCCGATACGTTGTTCTCGCGCGAAAAGCTGGAACCGATCTACCGCGAGCTGACAGACGACATCCTTTTGGAAAACATGCCGAAGGGTATCAGATCCTGTTCCCTTGCCGACATTTCCGCCGACGCGCCTGTACAGAAAGCGGATGCGATCCGAGAAGTAATTGCATCGCTTCCCTCCCACGAAACGTTGTTTACCGAGATGAAGCTGTGCGGCTGTAAAACAACACTTGCCGAAATCGATCTGCCCCAAACCGGGGAATTTCTTACACAAAGTCTGCGTTTCGCCCCTTACGTCCGCAACCGTCTGACGTTTTTGAAATATCTGGAAGCTCAAAACCTGATCTGATACGATCATTGAAATAAGGAGGTTCTCCTTGAAATTTGAATGGAACAAGCGGTATAATACGTATGCCGCGTATGCAATCGGTATTCTCATCACCGCCGTCATCTTTATCTTTGTACTTCTTCGCTGGGAAGAATTTGACGGTGTTCTCTCCAAGGTCATCGGTGTCTGTAAACCCCTGATCTATGCAATCGGCATTGCGTATCTTCTGTGGCCGCTGATGATGGTCTTTGAGAAAAAAGTCTTTGCAAAGCTGGAAAAGCACAGACCCCGCAAAAAAACCGTCCGCATCCTGTCGCTGGTATGTACGTATATCATCTTTCTGCTCGCGCTCACGTTATTCTTCGGAACGATCATTCCGCAGATTTCGTCCAGTTTTACGATGCTGATGGACCGTATGTCACAGTATATTTCCACCGCGCAAACGTGGATCGATGACTTTATCGGTCAGACCACCTTCATCGATGCAGAACTCGTCAATGATATCGTCGACCGCTTAAATGACCTCATCAATCAGATGATCACGTGGATTTATGACAATTTCCGCCGCGCCCTCTCCGGTGTTACCTTGTATGCTGCAAACTTCGCAACAGAAATCTGGAACATTGTCCTCGGTATCATCTTTGCCGTGTATTTTCTCCTGTTCAAGGAAAATCTGCTGGCACAGATCAAAAAGCTCTTCATGTCATTTCTGTCAGAACACGCATACAAAAAATTTGCACACTACGCGCATCTCACCGACCATACCTTCGGTGGCTTCATCAACGGCAAGCTGCTTGACTCCCTCATCATCGGCATTCTCTGCTTCATTCTGATGAGTATTTTCCGTATGCCGTACGCACCTTTGATTTCACTGATCATCGGCATCACGAACGTCATTCCGTTCTTCGGGCCGTTTATCGGTGCGATCCCTTCGACATTCTTCGTATTTATTGCTGATCCCGGTATCACCCTGTGGTTTGTACTTCTGGTGTTCCTTCTGCAGCAGCTCGACGGCAATGTCATCGGTCCCAAGATTCTCGGTGACTTCATCGGTCTTTCCCCGCTCTGGGTCATCGTATCGATCACCGTCATGGGTGGTCTGCTCGGCATTTTCGGCATGTTCCTCGGCGTTCCGACCTTTGCTGTTATCTACGCCTTCATCAAGGAAATCACCGAAAAAAATCTGGACAAAAAAGGTTTGCCGACCGACACCGACGCATACTATACAGATGCGGCATATCAGGTTATCACACATGCTCCGCCAAAGCATCCGACCGGCAATGAAAAACTTTCTGCTCTGAAAAAGCGGTTTTCCCGCAAGCATCCGACGGAGAATGTTTCCGACGACAAACCCGAATAATCCTCTTACAGCGATGTGCTCTCTGCAATGCATCGCTGTTTTTCTTTTCCTGTGCGGCATACCGGATGAAAATTTCGGATCACAGTCGATTTCTTCATTGACATCCAATCGCGGTTATGATATAATGATAAAAAAGATTCGATACGGAGGAGCATCATGGGAAAGTATATTCTCGCACTTGATGAAGGCACAACCAGCGCACGCGCGATTCTGTTTGACAGAAACGGCTGTATTGTCGATATGGTACAGCGTGAATTTCCGCAGATTTATCCGCACCCGGGATGGGTCGAACAGGATCCGATGGAAATTTATGCGAGCCAGTACGGTGTTATGATGGAGCTGATAGCCAAGCGATCTCTCACCGCCGCAGACATTCATGCCATCGGTATCACCAATCAGCGCGAAACCGCGATCATCTGGGACAAAGCAACCGGCATTCCTGTCTATAACGCCATCGTCTGGCAATGCCGCAGAACCGCGCCGATGTGTGAGGAAATCAAGGCAGAGGGTCTGACGGATGAGATCCGCCGCAAGACAGGTCTGCTCATCGATGCGTACTTCTCCGCGACCAAAATCGCGTGGATTCTTGACAATGTTGAAGGTGTCCGTGAACGGGCTGAACGCGGTGAGCTGTGCTTTGGTACAGTCGACACATGGCTGCTCTGGCGGCTGACAGACGGCGCAGTCCACGCAACCGATGTTTCCAACGCATCCAGAACCATGCTCTACGATATCAATCGCTGTGATTGGGATGACGAACTGCTTGCCCGTTTCGGAATTCCGCGTTCAATGATGCCGAAGGTCGAAATGTCCTCTCATATTTACGGCTATCATACGCTGAACGGTACGCCGATTCCGATCTCCGGCATCGCAGGCGACCAGCAGGCAGCATTGTTCGGTCAGCGCTGTACGCATCCGGGCGAGAGCAAAAACACCTACGGTACCGGCTGTTTTCTGCTCATGCATACGGGTAACACGCCGCGCTTCAGCGACAACGGACTTTTAACCACAATGGCGGCTACACTCGACGGTCAGGCTCCGCAGTATGCGCTCGAAGGCTCTGTCTTTGTCGGCGGTGCGGTTATTCAATGGCTGCGCGATGCGCTCGGACTGATCCGCGATGCGGAAGACTCCGAATACTTTGCATCCAAGGTCTCCGATACCGGCGGTGCCTATCTCGTTCCTGCCTTTACGGGACTCGGTGCTCCGCATTGGGATATGTACGCGCGCGGCACACTCGTCGGTATGACCCGTGCCACCGGCCGCAACCAGATTGTCCGTGCAGCGCTGGAATCGATCGCCTATCAGACAAACGATATCCTTGCGCTGATGCATGAAGAAACGGGCATCCCGATTACCACCCTGAATGTCGATGGCGGTGCTTCTGCCAACAATCTGCTGATGCAGATGCAGGCCGATTTCTCCGAACTCACCGTACGCCGTCCTGCGGTACGTGAATCAACAGCGCTTGGTGCTGCATACCTTGCGGGACTCTCCACAGGCTTCTGGACAAACGAAGACCTTGAAAAAACAGCTGAAACCGACCGTATTTTCACCCCCGAACTATCCGATGACGCACGAAACGCTGCCCTCTCCGGCTGGCGCCGTGCCCTGCGTGCCGTCAAAGCATGGTCATCTTTCGATGAAACCGAGGAGGGGTGATCCCGCATGAAAGACACATTCGAAACGTATACCTTTCCATCAGCGGACGGTATCTCACAGTGTGCC
>JAFYTT010000256.1 GCA_017558715.1 Clostridia bacterium
ACGAAGAATACGAAGAACATCTGAAGAAGACCCTCTCCCTCTGCCCCGATGTCATGATCGACGACGGCGGCGACCTGACGCATCTGCTCCACGGTGAATGCCGCGAATACGGCAAGAACCTGATTGGCGGTGCGGAAGAAACCACGACGGGTATTCACAGACTGCTCTCCCGCGAAAAGGCAGGCAAGCTTGACTACACGATGGTCGACGTCAACGATGCAGACTGCAAGCACCTGTTTGACAACCGCTACGGCACCGGTCAGTCCACGCTCGACGGCATCATGAACGCAACCAACCTCATTATTGCAGGCAAGACCGTTGTTATCGGCGGCTATGGCTGGTGCGGTAAGGGTATGGCAATGCGCGCAAAGGGTATGGGTGCTGTCGTTGTCGTCACCGAAATTGATCCCATCAAGGCAATCGAGGCTGTCATGGACGGCTTTACTGTCATGCCGATGGACGAAGCCGCAAAGGTCGGCGATCTGTTTGTTACGCTGACTGGCTGTAATGACGTCATCCGTGACCGTCATTTCGCTGTCATGAAGGATGGCGCTCTGCTGGCAAACTCCGGTCATTTTGACGTGGAAATCAACAAGAAGGAACTCGAGGAAATGGCTGTCGAGGTCTGGGAACGCAAGCCGAACATCCGCGGCTACAAGATGGCGGACGGTCGCGTCCTCAATCTGCTCGCGGACGGACGTCTTGTCAACCTCGCGGCAGGAAACGGTCATCCGGCAGAAATCATGGATATGAGCTTCGGTATTCAGGCACTGTGTCTGGAATACCTCGTCAAGCACGCAGGTGAGCTGGAGCACAAGGTCTATCAGGTTCCGCGTGAAATCGACGAACAGGTTGCGGCAATCAAGCTCGCTTCCATGGGTGTTACCATCGATGCGCTGACCGAAGAGCAGATCGCGTACATGAATCAGGTTGACTAAATGATCAACATCCTCGCTCAAATCATCAGCATTTTCGCGGCGGCATTCAATATCTTCTCCTATCAGATGAAGGACAACCGCCATCTGTTTCTCTCCAAGGGCATCAGCGGTGCGCTGTTTGCCGTCAACTTTATCCTGCTCGGCAACTTCACAGCAGGTGCGCTCAACGCAGTCAATCTTCTGCGCGGTGCGGTACTGGCGGGCGGTGAAAAGTGGCACAAAAAACGGTGGCTGTATCTGGTACAGGGACTGTATCTGCTCTGCTGTATCGTGACGTTCGGCAAAAGCCGTACCATGATCGGCGGCGCAGTCTTCGCTATGGTCGTATCGCTGCTGGCAACGACGAGCCAGCTGGTCGAAACCGCAATTCTCTGGGGCAACAACGGCCGTCATATCCGCATTGCACAGATTTCGTTTATTTCTCCGTTCTGGTTGTTCAACAACATTGTGACAGGCAGTATCGGCGGCATTGTAACCGAGATCTTCGGTATGTGCTCCGTCATCATTTCGTTCATCCGCTTCGGCTGGAACGGATTTTTGAATGATGCGGGTGAGAAGAAGCCGAAAGAATAATGTCTATCATACGTATCGGGATACCGTGTTTCAGGCGGTATCCCGAATTTCATGACGTTTTTTCAAAACAACACAATCACGAAAACGTGTTGTTCCGATTCTCTTTAATCTTTGGTATAATAGTATCATCAAAGGAAAAGGAGATATTCAAACATGAACACAGACAAAATTTACGCAGAATCCATTGCAAAGGAATACGCACCCAAGGACAATTCCAAAATCGTCGCACTTCGCAAGCTCGATGCCAAGGCAAAAATGCCCGCAACCGTTTTCACTTACACCTTCGGTATTGTTTCCACGCTGATTGCGGGTCTTGGCATGAGCCTTTCGATGCAGGTCATCGGCGGCACACTTCCGCTGACCGTGCTCGGACTGGCGCTCGGTGTGATCGGCTTTACCTGCACCGCAGTCAACTATCCCATCTACAAAAAGATGCTCGAAAAAGGCAAGAAAAAGTATGCGTATGAGATCGTAGCGCTTGCAAGAGAGATCAGCGAAGAAAAATAATCCAATCCGCAAAGGAGGGCAGCCTGTGAACAAGAACGAAAGCAAATATTTCAATACTGCGGTCAGAATGGATGAAGCCCTCATTGCACTTCTGGAAAAGAAGGAGTTCTCCTATATTACCGTCAAGGAAATCTGCGACACGGCAGGCGTCAATCGCTCGACCTTTTATCTGCACTATGAGAACACCGCCGATCTGTTAAAGGAAGCCACACAGCATATTCTGACCCGCTTCCAGTCCTATTTCAAAACAGATTTGGACAGCATTTCCAATCGTTTTACGCAGACCGAACGGCAGGATCTCTTATTTATCACGCCGAAATATCTGATCCCGTATCTGACCTTCATCCGTGACAACCGCCGTCTGTTCAAAACGGTCATGCGCGAGTTCGGTTCGATGGGATTCGATCAGGTCTACCGCAAAATGTTCACCTACATTTTCGACCCGATTCTGGCGCGGTTTGATTTCCCTGCCAACACGAGGACCTATGTCATGAAGTTTTATCTGTCGGGCATCACGGCAATCGCCATGGAATGGCTGGACGGGGACTGCCACGACAGCATCGAAACCATTTCGGGCATCATCACGGAATGTGTACTTGGGAAGCTGAAGTTATATGAAACACAGCCAACCATACAGATTTGACCCAAAAAAGGGATACCGTTTTGAGGCGGTATCCCAAATTTTTATGATGCGATCAGTAGATCAGCGATGAATTAGTGGTTCTTCTTGGAGAGAACAACTGCAGCTGCTGCAGCCATGACACCCATAGCGGCAACGATACCTGCGTCAGCGGTAACAGGAGCATCGGCAGCGGGAGCATCGGTACCTTCAGCGGGAACATCTTCAGCGGGAGCTTCGATAGCAACTTCTTCTGCGCTCAGAGTGAACATGTAGGGAGAGGGATCCTGTGCGCCGGAGCAGTAGATGGTGGAAGCGGTTTCATCCTGAATGTCGTTGACCTGGATGCAGAACTGGATGGTGCTGTCAGCCTTGAATGCTTCGAGCGGCTTGAATGCAACTTCGATTGCGTAGCCGTTGCTGCCGGGGATGGTCTTGTAGATGGAGTTTTCGATGTCGAACATGATCTCAGGCGTATAAGTGGAACCGGTGGAACCAACTTCTGCAGCTGCGAACATGGTGTAACCGTATGCGTCGTTATGAACCTTGAACATGGATTCTTCGTTGACGACGAACCAGGTTTCAACAGCGTCATTCTGCCATGCGCCGTTGCCGTTTTCCTTGATGTAGTCTTCACCGTGCGTCACGGTATCGTTGTCCTGTACGTAGATGTACATGTACAGATACTCTTCATCCCACAGGAAGTGTGCGCCTGCGTTGTGATCGTATTCACCGCTGTAGGTGCTGTAGACTGCGCCGATGTCTTCGGCATCCAGCAGGAACTGTGCGGACTGTCTGTAGATTTCGTCCAGTTCGCCGTCGATAACGGGAGTACCCTTCTTAATGGAATTTGCAGTTACGGTTGCTGCTGCTGCGGGCAGTGCGCTGACCATAGAGACTGCTGCGAGAAGTGCGGTGAGAGCAAGAATCTTTTTCATTTTGGTTTCTCCTTTTTGAAATATTTTTTATTGCAAAAACAACATTACGTTGCTTAAGTGTTTTGATCATTATATCATATCCGCATAAAATTGTCAATATGACATATTATATGAAATCAAAACTATATTTTTGTGCATGATACCCAATCATCTGTACCGTTTTCGCATAAAACAGAAAATTTCAGATTTGACAGAATCCCAATATTGTGATATAATAGACTTATACAACAATCATCGGGAGGAATGATCTGTGAAGTACGAAGTCAATATCAAGCATGTCCGTCGTGAAGCTGCATGGTGGAGAGACGTAGCCTGTGTGATGCATATTCATCGGGAGCTTGAGATCGTATATGTAACAGAGGGCGTTTTGGACATCTCACTTTCCGGCAAGACCATCCGGTTGACCGCCGGAACTATGCTGTATATCGAACCGCTGGAGCCGCATTCATTTATCTCAAAAGAATCCAATATGTGCTGCATTATCGAATATCCGCCGACCTTGTATCAGGACTTCTGGACACACTTGCAGCAGAATACAACCGAGAACCGCATCATTGAAGTTTCAGACGCTGTCAGAGCGTATCTTCATTATCTGCTTCCATCTCCATCCGTTCTGCGTTCGGACCGTGCGGAGCGACTCGAGCGGAATGAAAACTATATGAGAATCATTGCGCATGTCATCGGCTATGAATTCATGACAAGATGTATATGGACGCATCAGCCGCATATGTTTGATGATACCTTCATCGAAGCATTGATCTACATTTCCAACAACTTAAAAAACAAGCTGTCATTGACTGCGATTGCCCAGCATGTCGGGGTCACACCGGAAACACTGTGCCGAAAATTTGCGCAGTTTTCCAGTATGAGTCCAAACGAATATATCAACTACATGCGCGTTTGTCTGGCGGCAGACGATCTGCGCGACGGGATGACCATTGCAGAAGCCGCAATGAATAACGGATTCGGCAGCATCAGCAATTTCAACCGATCATTCAAAAAAGTCACATCCATGACACCGACGGAGTACCGCCGCAATACATCGGAACAGAGCAACAGTCTATGGAACGGAATGGTCCGCTTTTGAAGCAGTGACCGTGTATTTTCTTTTCCGTGATCGAATGTCTTAATATTAGTATATCACGCAAACAGCACATATTCATGTCATTTCTTGACTAATTATATGCATATTTTGATTTATTCACACTTTTTTCCTTTTTTGCATACACAAATCATCGAAAAAAGCACGGCAATATTATTGTAAATGACAAATATTTTCGGGATACCGTTTTTACAGGCGGTATCCCGATTTGTTTATCCTCTGCTTTTGAGAGCAGATTCACGCATACTCTGAAATGTTTGTCTGATTTTATCATAGGAATGTCTGCGGGATTTTATCTGTTTGACATCACTTCTCGGAATCGGATTCAGAATGTCTGCGTTGATGACTGCATCGTTATCACTTAACTGGAAATGCAAACAATAGTATTCCCGCCGTGCGCTTTCGGCATTTTTTGCTTCCAGATACAACATGACCTCTGCGCTTCCGCCTCCTCTACCGCCGCCAAGAAAACAGACATCCGAAAATTGCTCCGGCAGATGCAGTTCATATTCGTAATACCGATACTGATCTTCCAATGTTTCGGGTGAGCAATAATAGTCCAGACGATAGAACATGGTACCCGGTTCATAGAACAGATAAGCAGGCGGACAGCCGGAGCCATAGGCACAGAACATCGTGTCATCGGGCGGCGCCGGCAAAGACGTGATCTCCGTCATGGTAACGGAACATTCCACCGATGATTCTGCCGACGGCAGTGCATCCCGCAGACCGCCGACAATATCGCCACGGTCATAGTATTCCGGCGGCAGAGTAATTTCAAGATCGCGGTACTGCGGTTTGATATGATCGGGATTCGTTGTGTGCCGTTCTGCTTCTTCCTCACTCATCCGATAAGCACTGCCGCCCATCAACGGACCATTGTCAGAAATGACGGTATACATGAAATAGGTGATCTCACCCGTTTTTTCGTCGGTCGCTTCCGCATAGAAAACATATTCCTCACTTCCTGCTCCGCCGTTTCCACCAATCAACTTTCCGTTGATGTACCCATCCGGGAGTTGGAATTCACATTCGTTATAATGATAATAATCATTCATGGTGTACAAATCAGAGTTCCAGCCACGTTCCACCCAATAAAAAGTCATGCATTCATCATAGACAAGCATCATCGGGAACATCGAATACGATCGGACGTAAAACAGAGAATCCTCCGGGTCTGCGGGTAGTGCATCCACCACATCAAAGCGGAATCCTCTCACCGACCGTTTATTGACCGTGCGTTCCTGCGGTGCTGTCAGCACGTCATAAGTCAGCGGGTTTTGGATTTCTGCAGCAGTTTCATCGACATAATTGCTCCATGGTTTACCGCACTTCAATTCCGACCACGTATACGGCATTTCCCGAAACCGATAAGTCAGAAATACCGTTTCACCGCTTGCGGAATCTTTTGTGCGAACGTGCAGAAGCAGCCCTCTATCTTCGGAGGTGCCGCATCCGCCGACAATCGCCCCGCTCGTATAGCCGTCTGGGAGAACAAGACGTGCCTTGGAGAATGACAGGTATCCGTGGTTGTTTAATTCAATATAAAAATCAAGTCCCTCCTCATAAACCGACACAATCCAGTTTCTGTCTGATGTCACAGCACAAAACAGGGATTCCTCATACGGCTTCGGCAGAGCATTGATCTCTTTCACCGATACATAGGATTCCTGCTCCTGCGGCAGGGGTTCTGTAACCGCTTCTGTGACTGCCTCGGAGACTGTTTCCGTGATCGCCTCTGTGACCGTTTCTGTTTGCACCTCGGTCACTGATTCCGTTACGGGGATCTCTCGCGTACTGAAAATGGGGGGCTGACGGATTTCAACTTGTTCTAATCTGTCCTTTGCCGCAGTTCTCGTAACATCCTCCGGACTGTCATCATCCGCAGCACAGGCGCAGAACAACAGCAGACATACCAACAAAAGCAAAAGAAACAGCAGTTTTTGTGTGACAGAGCATGTATTCGGGTTCGGTACTTTCATGGATGCGGAATCCTTTCTGTGTTCTTTGTTTTTATTATATCATACGCGCGTCGCACTGTCAATATGTCGAAACACGTCAGAACTGTTTTTACAGATTGCTCATACAGAGAAAATCATTTCTTATTCTATATAGACGTTCATTTCCCGAAAAAGTTCCCTGTTTTCCGAAAATTTTCTCAAAAAAATTCTCCGCCGTATCCTGTTACAGCGGAGAATTCGGGTTATTTTGATAATATTATTTGTCCAGCGTCCATCTGGTGTAAAGAATCGAGCACTTATCGTCGTACTTGCCCGTTTCGTCGTCGTAATATTTCTGGTAGTACACGGTCAGAATACTGCCATCGTCCAGTTCCACCGAGCAGGGATAACCGAGGTCACCGCCCACCGCGCGATTGTCGAGGTCATAGTCCTCCGTCCATGTCTCGCCGTTGTCCCACGAAACGAGGGCGCGTTCCCCAAACGGTGCTTCGCGTCTGCCGTATACACAGACCAGCGCACCCGAGGAGTGCTTCAGCAGGTGAGGAGGAGAGCCGGAAACGTCTTCCATGTTCTTCCACTCCGACCAGGTAGCGCCGCCATCCTTTGAAACTGTGGAGTACATCGTAAAGCCGTGCGCAACGCCGTTACCCTGCGCGCGAATGGTACCGTAAAGCGTACCGTCGTCAAGCTCGATGACATGCGGTTCGTGGAAGTGATCCCAGGAAAGGTCTGCGGGCTTGTTACATTCGCCCTTCATCGTCCATGTATAACCGCCGTCGGTGGAGACATACGCCGCGATGATCAGATCCTGATTGGTATCCCCCGGAACCCCCATCTTGTCGCCAAAATAGTGCTCCTTGCCAAGATACACCAGCGTTCCGTCTTTGCACATGGTAGGTCCGTGCGGTGCGGAAATGGGAATCTGAATCGTTTCGCTCCATGTCATACCGTAGTCCTCGGACACACGGACGAACGAACCGCCCTGTGCATGTTCCTTTGGAATAAACGGATACATACCGAGCATACCGACGACAGCGGGGCCTTCGAGCTGGGTTGCGGAGTTCTTGATTGCCTGATAGTAGTGATTGGAATATACATCGGCGGGATGCGTGAACCACGTTACGAGCATTCTGCCGTTGCCCATATAGAGGATACCGGCATCACGGTCATCGAGATACGTATCGTTGATAACGATCGGAGGCGACCATGTTTTGCCTTCGTTTTTGGAAATGTACATGGCAGTCTTGCCAAACGGGCAGATATGCTCACAGCGGAACGACGATGCAACGGCATACAGCGTGCCGTTTTCGTCTCTGGCGACAGAAGGCCAGCCCTGATAGCCAAACAGGGAGTTCTGCACACGGTTGACAACGCCGTGGGTCACGGTTTTCGGTGTTTTCTGAGTCATGATAATACCTCCTATTGCTGTTGTTCTCTGAAAACAGGTTCCTTATTATTCTGCACCGGTCATTTCTTCAAGCAGACCGACATAATATTTTTCCACAGACTTGGTTGTCTTTTCCAGCGTGGAAACCATTTTTTCGGGATTTTTGATCAGGGTGTTCAGCTTGAACGTAAAGCCCTTGGTGCCGTCATACAGATACGCAAAGTCAACGACACGGGAGTCCAGAACGTACCGCAGCATGGAAATGGATTCCTCGTCGCGCGTACCCTTCTGCTCCATCGCCAGATTCATGTAGATCGGCATCAGACCGTGATAGCTTTCGGCACTTCCTGCTTCGACAACCGCGCCGATCAGCTCGAGATTCGTCGCCGTTGCGGGAATCGTCATGATATCCGCACCGCCGTCGATCAAAGTATAGTGCTCTTTCTGATTTTCGTCATATTTCGGCATCGGAAGAACGCCGAATTCATCTTCCATTTCGCGCATCTGTCCGAGCAGAAGGTCACCCGCCTGCATAAATTCAAACAGAATATTGCCAACGGGGAACAGTCCCATACGGGTACCTCTGAGGGCGTCACCCTTTTTGATGGCACCGGGATTGTCGTTGAACAGTGCGGAAATTTTTCCGAGAACATCGATGGAATGTTCCTCCACAATCGGATAAGACAGCACAAGATCGTCGGAAACAGAGACCATTCTGCCCTCACCTGCATAGAATGCGCTTGCCAGCAAACAGTCGCCGAGCGTAGACGCAAAGCCGTAGTAATCCGCACCGTCGCGCGCACCGTCACCGTTGAGGTCAGTATACGCATCGGATGCCAGTTCATACAGCAGATCGTATGTCCATTTGCCGTCATTGACGATCTGATACAGGTCGGGAAGATCCAGCGCTGCCGCGTCGGTCTTGTTGTACAGCATCAGCCATGTCTGAGAGGCGTAGCTGAGCACCATATCACTTTCCAGCATCAAAAGCTGATCGCCGACCGATGCAGCTTCACGAATGGATTTTGTATACCACGGCTGATCCAGATCAATATACGGAACATCGGTCCAGCTTCTGAGAAGTCCGGACGATGCCAGAGAGCCGGAATTGAAAATCTGATTGAGTACCAGATCATACGCATCTTCACCCGCATTGACGGCATTCCGCAGCTGAGAAGCAACCTGATCGTAGGCAATACCGCGATCGATCAAGTTGAACGTAAAGTTAAAGCGATCCTCCAACTCCGTATTGCGGCGAACAATTTCGTCGACAACAACATCACCCGTTGCTTCCTCTTCATCAATATAATAGTTCGGCTGTTCCTGCTGAATCACGCGCAGTGCGGCACCGCCGAAATCCAGTTCGGGCACGCTGTCATAAAAAGCCGGTTCGGTTTGTGCTGCAGTTTCGGTAACTGCAGCGTCAACGGGCGTTGTCTGGTTTGACGGAGCATTGCCGTCAGAGCCGCAGGATGCCAGCAAAAGCACAGCAAGCAGCACCGCTGTATTGCAGGAGAAAATACGATTCTTATTACACATTTCGGGATACCTCTCTGTTTTATTCCGTTTCTTTGACGGCGTTGATGATTTTTTCAAAATTGTTCAGAATGACTTTTTCCTTCTTTGCGTAAAGCGATGCAAAATCGGTGCTCTTCTTGTCTACAACGACTTCCTTAATCAGATTGTATCCCGTG
>JAFYTT010000257.1 GCA_017558715.1 Clostridia bacterium
AACGGCGGCTACATCTTCTCCTCCGACCACTCCATTCCGAATTCCGTTTCGCTTGAAAACTTCGAGGCAATCGTTGCCGAGGTCAAGCGGCTGGGATCGTATTGATTCTTATAAAAATTTTGGGGTTATTGCAGATTTGATACTGCAATAACCCCAGATATTTTAGTCTGTTTCCGCTCTTGTGATGTTGCAGAGCCACTTTTTCTTTTTGTAATGCATCAGAATGACCGGCATCTTGACAAACTCGTCAAGGCACAGGATAAAGTAAACCCACAGCGGCGGAAGCTTGAACAGAAACGCCGACAGAAAACCGACGGGAACGGCGTAGATCCACATCGCAACAATGTCCATTTTGAGTCCAAACCGTACGTCACCGCCCGCACGGAAGATACCGCAGACGACCATCGTGTTGACCGACTGTCCCATGATGTAATATGATGTAATCAGCAGCATGACGCTGAGATAGCCGTATACCGTTTCCGTCAGATTCATCCACGACAGCAAAACCGGTCGGACCGCAAGGACAAGCAGACCGCCCACAATCGCCGTACCGATCGACAGACGCAAAAGCCGTTTTGCATACAGTTCCGCTTTCTCCAGCTGATTGTCGCCCATCGCTTTGCCGAGAATGATGCCGCCTGACGATGCTACACCGAAGCAGACGACCGAACCGAGCGACCGCACGACCGTTGTGATCGAATTTGCTGCAACGATATCCGATGAAATATGCCCGAGAATGACGGAATACATCGAAAATGCCAATCCCCATACAAGGTCATTGCCCATTGCAGGGACAGAGTAGCGGATAAAGTCACGCATCAGGATCTTTCTGCGCGCAAACAGATCGCCAATCTTGAAGCGGATTACACGGCAGATGACCGCCGCATCGAAGATGCAGTACAGTACCTCCAGCGCACGTGTGATCGAGGTGGCAATCGCCACACCGGCAATGCCGAGCGACGGAAACGGCCCCCAACCGAAAATAAAGCAGGCGTTCAGAATAATATTGGCAACGACCGCCGAGGAATGTACCGTCGCCGAGACAACGACACGTTCGACCGACCGCATGACGCACAGATACATCGTCGCAAAGCCGGACAGAACATAGCTCGGTGCGACCGCACGCAGATACTGCATTCCGAGATCAATGACAGCCGCATCATCCGTGAAGATCTTCATGATAACACCCGGTACAAACAGCGCTGCCAGTGTGAACAGCATCGACAGACATATGGAAATCCGCAGAGAAAGTCCCATGATCTTCTCAATGGTCCGTTTGTCACCGCGTCCCCAATACTGTGCACACAGAACGGCAGTACCCGAGGACAGTCCGTAGAAAATCATATTCAGCACAAACTGTACCTGTCCTGCAAGCGATGCCGCAGAAATGGCGTTTTCGCTGACGAAATTGAGCATCAATACGTCTGCGCCCGATACCGCCGTATCCATCAGATTCTGCAGGGCGATCGGCAGGGTCAGCGATGCCGTCATTTTATAAAACTGCCGCTGTTCCTCATTCATGCGGAATTTTTCTTTGAGTGATAACAAATTCATATGATAAAATCCCTTTGAAAAAGCATCGAATTGCTCCGATGCTTTTCTCATTAATTATTTGGTTTCGTTTTCAAATGCGGTAATCGCAGCGGCGCGGGCATCGTCATCGAGAATGACATACATGACAAAGTTGCCGGATGTCACACGTTCCGCATTCTCGAGCTTGGGCTTCTCTTCCGCAAGATAGTCATCATTCCACAGGCTGAGGTAAAATTCAAAGAAATCGTCGATCATCGCTTCGATCTTCTTGACATCGTCCGCAGACTTTGCTTCGAAAATACCGATTTCATCAATGGAAGTGGACATGGACTGCAGAACACGCTTATAAGAAGCAAAGTCCTCGGGTTTTGCACCGTTGAAGAAGCTGCCGAGCTGGCTTTCCTGTGCATCTGTCAGCTTATCCGCATTGGGAACAACAGCGGTAACTGCCGCATAAATGCTGTCAAGCGTTGCTGCGGGCTTGTTGGGATCGCGGGTTTCCTCGCTCTGTCCGTCACTGCCGCCGCAGGATGCCATGGCAAACACGGAGAGGAGAAGCGTCATGCAAAGAAAAAGTGCGCAAAAAATTCTGTTCAGTTTCATAAGAGTTCCTTTCTTATTTCTAAAGTGTGTTTATATTCAAATCATGTCAGCGGATGCGTTTTGACGTAATCCATGACTGCGGCAAAACCGACCTCATTGAAATGCATACCGTCGCCGTTCTGATACGATTCGGGCAGATATCCGTCATCGCCGACAAGCGCGGAATACGTATTCAGATACGGAAGGTCATTTGCTTTTGCAATCTGGACAATCCACTGATTGGCTGTCTGAATCTTGGTGTTGTTGATCGATTCCTGTTTTGCATAGGAACGCGCAACAGGATAGATCGACTGCAAAATCAGCTTGGTATCGGGCGTGTTCTGACGGATGATATTGATCAGGCTCTGATAATCGGTTTTGAACCATGTTTCATCCATCATGGATACACCGTTGACACCGAGCGTGACGATCAGATATTCCGGCTTGACCGACTTGCAGAGATCGGCAATCGACATCTCCGTTTTGGAATTGGGATCATAGACCAGATCGGTCACCGCACGGAACAGCGCCAGCGTACCGCTGTTCGGTGTCCATAC
>JAFYTT010000258.1 GCA_017558715.1 Clostridia bacterium
ACATGGAGCGTGACAGGCTGGTCATTCCAGATCCGCTCGGCAATATCGTAAAGCACACCATAGCGAAGGTCAACCGCATAATTCAGACGGAACAACAGCACCTTCGCACCGTAATGCTTGGCGGCATATTCGAAAATGCGCTCTCTGCCAAGTGAGGTCATGGCGTATTCGCCGACGGGTGCCGGTGCGGTATGTTCATCACAGCCGCCCTCCTCGGGAGTACGCATCGGATAGACATTGCCCGTGGAGAAGACCACGTAATTGGCATCGCCGAAATGACGGGTGATAAGCGCGGGAACACCGACATTGATCTGCCATGTCTCGCATGCTTCCTTTCCGGTTCCGAACTTTCGTCCGAGCGCAAAGATGATGTTTTTCACCATCGGCAGTGCCTTGATCTGATTCTCATCCGTCAAGTCGGCGGAGATCATCTCAACGCCCGCTTCACGCAGAAAGTCCGTTACATACGGATCGGTAAAGCGCGATACCGCATAGATCTTCTGTCCGGTTCCTGCCGCATCTGCCGCGCGTTTTGCCATAACAGCCAGCGACGGTCCGACCTTACCTCCGGCACCGAGAATCATAAGATCGCCGTCGATCTCTTTCATACGCGCGACCAGAGCCGCACTCGGTTCCGACAGCGCAAGATTCAGTTCATGTTCATTTGCAAACATTGTTTTTTCCTTTTACATTGTATTGATATGAAGAACGGTTCTGTCAACGGGATACTCTGCAGGTACGCTGAATCGGATTTCCGTATCTGCGTTCTCTGCGGTCAGCGTGGTTTCGTTATAAGAAATCCCGTCAAAATACAGATCGTTCAGCTTGAAGTCCGAGAGCGCACCGCCATCCTCATTCTTGATCCAGATGTCGATATACGACTTGGAAACAGCAGAATTGAGATATACTTCCTTTGCGCGGATATCTTTGAAATGAATATCGTGAATATTGCCGCCGTTGTGCATGACAAGCGTGATGACAGGACAGCGGGAATAATAGATTTCCAAGTCCTCAAAGTGCATATCATAGTCTTCTACGGTCGGATCAGAACCGTTGATGGAGATGGTCGCACATCCGAGATGCTGTGACCAGTTGGCAAGCGCATACCCGACGGAATTGTTCTTCCACGTCACGCCGCTCTGAGAATGATTGGATTCATACACACAACCGTAGGCAATGCCCTTATCCGTCCAGACGGCATTGTTCTGAAACAGGATGTTTTCGGTACGCACTGTACCGTCAGAGGTCGATTTGACCTCCAGCGCATCGTCACCCGTGCGGACAAAGCAGCCGTCGACCGTAACATTTTTACAGTCGGACAGCATAACGCCATCGGAATATGTTTTATAGCCGATCAGCGCAAGATCGCGGATGATAACATCTTCACATCCGGTAAAACAGCACGTCCAGTTGTTGGAGTTAATGACGTTGAAGCCGCCGAATTCAAGCAAGGACATCCGCGTAAAGGAGAAAATGACATTGGTACGCGGGCGATACGACAGATCAATCGCAGCATGACCGAGAATTTTCACACCGAACTGACCGTAGGAGCTGATGACATGCTGTGCCATCGGTGCGCCGTTCTCGTCATAGGTCAACGGCTTTGCGACCAGCAACGTACCCGGTTCAAAATACACGATGACATTGCCTGTGGTGATTTCGATGCAGTCGATCTCGTATACACCTTTTTTGAAGTAATACAGCGACCCCGGTTTTGACAAGGACAGTTCACCGAGCGGATATGTTCCCGGTGTTATTTCGCGGGTCTGATAATTGGTATATTCGGACAACTCGGGCGGCTTGACCATCACCGTCAGCGGAAGCTCTGCGCCATTGTTGCCAAGTCCTTTATCATAGGTAAAGGTATAGGAGCCGTATGAAGTAATTCTTGCTGTTGTCGTTTTCCCATTTACCGCTGCAGCAACACCGCTGCTTTCGGGAAGAACCACCGGATTTTTGCGTTCGGTATGTGTGCCGATTTCCACATCCAGCACAAAACTGCCATCGTCTGACACATCCGACACTTCAATATAAGCAAGGTTATGAATTCCATTTGCTGTACGTTCTGCAAAAACGGGGATCTCCGTCCCGTTGGCGGTCATCGTATAATACGGAGAAACAATGATACCGGGACGGCTGCCTGCTTCATCATTGAGACTGTTCTCACGCGACCACGGACCGAGCTCCTCCTCGGACAATACGGTTTCCGTGTAACTCACACCGTGTACCGTGACCGCAGTGCTGTCAGTGCGTCCCTCAACAACGCCGGAATCCTCTTCTGTGCCTCCGCTCTGACAGGCTGTCAATATCAAAAAGTGAACAAACAGCATCAGCCCCAACAAAAAAGCACGTCTGACCGTTCGCATTCTCTAATCCCTCCAATTTGGATTTTATCTATATTTTAGCACACAGCGAGGGAAATGTCAAGCATCCTCACCGCATCCCCGGTAAATAATAAGCATAGAGAAAGGAGCCGCCGCATATCGGTATGCAGCAGCTCCCATCGGAGATTTTGATCAGAGTTCGTCTTCGTCATGTGCGTGGCAATGTTCGCAGTCGCCATCACAGAACTTTTCCTTATCGTATTCGATGCCGTTCTTGTCGTAGTAGTCACGGATTGCCGCCTTGACTGCTTCTTCCGCAAGGACAGAGCAATGAATCTTGTGTGTCGGAAGTCCGTCGAGTGCTTCAACGACTGCCTTATTGGACAGCTGGAGCGCTTCTTCAATGGACTTGCCCTTGATGAGCTCCGTTGCCATGGAGGAGGTAGCGATTGCGCTTCCGCATCCGAAGGTATTGAACTTCGCGTCAACAATGATGCCGTTCTCAATCTTTAAGTACATCTTCATGATGTCGCCGCATTTTGCATTGCCGACCTCGCCGATACCGTCTGCATCTTCCATTTTGCCGACGTTGCGGGGATTCTTGAAGTGGTCCATGACCTTTTCGCTGTATAATGCCATTGTATTTGATTCCTTTCAATCGGTACGTATTTATTATTGTTTTCAATCAGAGCAGATGCGGTCTTTCACCGGTTTCCAGCGCTTCCCAGACGGGGCTGATATCACGCAGATAGGAGACGACCTTCGGAACAACATTCAGAATGTGGTCGATCTGCTCCTCGGTGTTGTCCTCAGTAATGGACAGACGGAGCGAACCGTGCGCGACCTCATGCGGCAAGCCCAGCGACAGCAGAACATGGCTGGGATCGAGCGAGCCGGAGGTGCAGGCGGAACCGGACGATGCCTGGATACCTTCTTCATCGAGCATCAGAAGCAGGGATTCACCCTCAATGCCTTCAAAGCAGAAGTTGACCGTACCGGGAACACGCTTTTCGCGGTCTCCGTTGAGACGGCTGTGCGGAATTTCGGAAAGACCCGCAATGAGCTTATCGCGCAGAGGAATGATCTTTGCGGCAGCCGTTTCCATAGTTTCCAGCTCTTCCTTCATAGCAGCAGCCATGGACAGGATCGCGGGAATGTTTTCGGTACCTGCACGCTTGCCGCGTTCCTGTGCACCGCCCTCGATTAAGTTGGTCAGAAGCGTTCCGCGCTTTGCATACAGAACGCCGACACCCTTGGGACCGTGGAACTTATGTGCGGACAGGGACAGCATATCGATGTTGTCATCCTTGACGTTGACGGGAATATGGCAGACTGCCTGGACCGCGTCCGTGTGGAACAGAACACCCACCTCACGGCAGACAGCACCGATCTCACGGATGGGCTGAACCGTACCGATCTCGTTATTTGCATACATCACGGTCACGAGTGCGGTATCGGGACGAATGGCTTCTCTGACCTGCTCTGCGGTGATGACACCGTTTTCATGGACATCG
>JAFYTT010000259.1 GCA_017558715.1 Clostridia bacterium
ATCCAGAGATTCCGCCCATGCCGCCGCTTCTTCATACCAGCCATTATCGCCCGCACCGACTGCACGGAACAGGAATGTCAGAATGATCGCGGTACTGCATTCCATGTCGGGAGAAAATTCCGTTTTGGAGGTACCGACTGTAATGTTCTGTTCTACTGCCCAAAGCACGGCTTTGTAATACCAATCCGTCTTTTTTACATCCTTGAACGGATTCTTTGTCGTCGAGGGTTCGGGACATCCCGCCGCACGCCAAAGGAAGGTGACAACCTGTGCGCGGGTACACATCATATCGGGAGAGAACGTCGTATCGGACGTACCGGCTGTGATATTGTTCTCAAATGCCCAGCCGACTGCCTGTGCAAAATAGTCGTTTGTTTTCACATCCGTAAACGGAAGAGTGGAGATATCATAAATCTTGAAGCCGCAGACCTGGCATCGGTTGTTCTTGTCCATTTCGTGACCGCCGAAAGATGCCGCTTCTCCGCAGTCACATTCCAACCAATGCTCATAAGGTGTATTTCCGTAGGCAAACTGGTGCTCATGGAGTTTCGGATCCTCCTTGAAGACCGGTGCAAAGGTACAGCGATAGACTGCCTCCTTACCGTCCTGGGAAATATAAGCTTTCTGCACATAATAACCGTTCACCGTCACAACGGTGTCATCGGTAAACGCATAGCCTTCTTCTGCTGTCAGCATGATATCGGCAATACCGTATCTCCAGTTGCTTGCAGGCAGGGTATCCCAGAGAAATTCTGTAACAGAAACCGCGTCGGGCGTGATCTTTACATTGCTGTTCAGCGGGAGTTCGGAAGAATTCGGATCAAGATCGATTCCCTTGACCGTCACTTTTTCAATCGGCTTTGCTTCAATGACCGGGAAGATATACATTGCGGTGATCTCATTGGGCGTGATTGTTACATTCACAGCCGTTTTACCGTTGATCGTAACCTTTGCGTTGTCTGCAAATACATGGTTTTCATCCTGCGGAACAACCATGACCGTGACAGCATAGATCATATTTGCTTCAAACATACCGTCTGCGACAGTCAGATCACCGGTCGGACCGTGATTCACATCCATCGTGCACCAGACAATACCGTTCTTTACAAAAATTCCGTCCTCATCCTTCATTTGATAAGTCTTGTCACCGGGAATGGCATCGTAATCCGCTTCTTTCCCTGCAATCGGCTGTGCAATACCGCTGATATCGATTTGATCGATAACTTCAACGGGCGTTTTTTCCGTTGCGGGGAAAGTATACGAAATGCGGAGTTCTTCCGGGTCGATGATAACATTGTCTGCAGTCTTGCCGTTGAAGGTTACCTTGACATCGGATGCGAACGCATACGCATTGTCGGACGGAACAACCTTAACAGTAACCGCATAAATGGTATTTTCTTCAAAAATGCTGTCATCGACAAGAATGTCGTGCTGAGAAACATTATTTTCGTCCTTGACTGTCCAATAGATACCGTTCTTGATTGCAGTGTTGTTCTTGTCCTGCAGCTGATATAGAGCGGAGCCGAGATCAGCGGTATAATCTGCCGCCTCACCGGTCACAGGTGCCGCGATACCGATGATATCCACATTTTTAATCTGCTGTCTTTCTTCGCAGGTAAACAGCATACCGACCGTAATGTGCGTTTCGGCAGTTCCGGACTGATTGTTGGGCAGAACAGAGGTTGCAGTCTCTCCATTGACTGTTGCCTTGACAGCAGTATTCGGCAGACCGAACAGAAGATTTTCATGATCAACTGCAAATCTGACGCTGTCATTGTATGTACAGAGATAAACCGTTGCCAGATATTCCTCGCCGTAGACAAAGGTATCATCAGGTTTCATTTCCGTACCGTTATGATACCATCCGAGCTTCATAAAACCCTGCTGATGCTCATAACGGACTTTTCCGATCATTTCATCGGAAAAATACATGTCTTTTGTCTGAACTTTTTCACCGGCGACAGGAGGATCAATGGTCAGGTCCACATGATCGACGGTAAGTGCGGTCGCTGTTGCCGGGAAAGTATATGTCACCTCCAACAGCTTTGTGTGCTGAACTTCATAGTCGTAACTGCTGGCATACAGATATTCATACGGGGCAACTGCTGCTGTGGCTTCCATATTGTTTACGGATGCTTTGGTGTCGGAGAGACGTCCTTCTTTGGTTTTGAAATAATGATCACCGACTGCTTCCAGAATGACATGAACCGTATACTGACTGTTAAAATCGAAGAATTCGTCGGCATCGATGGTAATAACCTTATCGCCAAAGGAAACAGACGGTGTCCAGAACACATCGATGACCTTGTAACGATCACCTCGGACACATTCTGCGGTCATATCCGGCTTCGACTGTGCTGCCGGAGCAGTAATATCCAATAGCGATACCGCGGAAACTTCGTTTGTCAGAAACATTTCCTTTGCTGCGGAAACGGACAGCGGCAGCATACTCCAAAGCATGACAATACCAAGGAATAATGCAAGATAACGGTGGAGCATTGTATTCGTTTTCATAATTTTGATCTCCTTATTTTCTGATCGAATGGGTTTATTTCTCATATGAGCATCTGCAAATTCAAAGCCGGAATCAGCGCTTAAAACTTCCCTCCACCGCCTCCATGGGTCGCACCGGAAGACGAGGTATGCGTGTTCGAACCGCCGTCGGACGAGGAGTTGCTTTCCTTTGCTGTTTTGGTCACATTGCGGTAAAGGAAGAAATCGCGGGCATTTGTGACGTTCAGACTGCCGTCG
>JAFYTT010000031.1 GCA_017558715.1 Clostridia bacterium
CCCACATGTAGGGATGGAGTGTGGATTCATCCAGACCGTCGCCATAGGCTTCTTTCTGTGCATCGAGCATCAGCGCACAGAGACGGTCGGCATCGAGGAATTCGCCCTTTCTGTGCTCAAACACGGATGCTTCAAACAGGTAACGGGAATAAATATCGCAGATGATCTGCGCTGCATCCTGCAAACGGGATTCGAGCAGTGCCAGCTTTTCGTTCTTGTCGGTCGCACGCGCGATGGCGGTTCCCGTGACGAGCGTTTCGTTGAAGGTCGATGCAGTTTCCGCAACAGGCATTGTGTAGTCCTGCGTCAAGGGAGAGTGCGAGAAGACCATCTTATCGTGGAAGGAGTGACCGAGTTCATGCGCCAGCGTGACGATATCGCCGAACGCACCGTCGAAGTTGGTCAGCACGCGGCTCTGTCCGATCGGTGCAATGCCCATATCAAACGCACCGCCGACCTTGCCCTCACGCGGGAAGAAGTCAATGCGGCGTTCCTCAAAGGAAGCCCGGACCAGCTCGTGCATTTCAGAATCAAAGCCCGCGAAGATTTCGAGCAGATAGTTCTTAGCTTCCTCGACAGTATACTTCTTGTCCAGTCCGCCCATCGGCGCGAACAGATCCCACCAAGGAAGACCACCCTCATGACCGAGTGCCTTTGCCTTTGCACGGAGGTACTTGCGGAATGCGGGCATATAATCGACCATCGCGCCGAGGAGGGCATCGAGCGTTTCGCGCTTCATACGGGATGCCTTGAGTGCCTTGTCCAGCGGAGATTCATAGCCGCGTACATCGCAGTCGGTCAGCACCTGCTGCTTGATGGAGTTGAGGGAGAATGCAACGGCATCCTTGACCTTATCGTAGCACGCAAGCTCTGCGTCGTAAGCGTCTTTTCTTACGGATGCATCGGCATCATACGCGAGGTTGCGTACTTCGGTCAGCGTGATCTGCTCGCCGCGGTATTCGGTCTTGACCGAGGAGGTCAGATAGTCACGCATATCGGACCATGCAGATGCGCCGGAGATATTCAGGCGAGCAAACAGCGCTTCCTCACGGTCAGAGAGCAGATAGCGGTTTTCGCGCTTGATGGACTGCAGTAAGAAACGGTATTCGTGCAGGGTTTCGTCAGCGTCGATGACCGCATCGAGGTCCTCAATGGCGGCGACCTTTTGCTGAAGAAGCGTATCGGCAGCGGCGGTTGCGCTGAGCTTCATCATCAGATTGCCCATCATGCTTGCCGCTTCCATATCTGCGGTATTTGCGGCAGAACGCAGCTGGGTGTAACAGATCAGCTTCGTCGCAAGCGTGTTGACCTGCTCATAAAGATCGATATAGCGGTGCAGAAATGCATTTGCGCAAGCCGGTGTTTCCTCTGCGGAAAAGGCGTTGACTTCTGCGATGACCGCATCCATTGCAGAAAGGTCAGCGCGGAAGGTGTCGGTGTCAAAGCCGTCATAAAGGACGGATAAATCCCATGTGTAGTTCATTGTTGGTTCTCCTTTGGTTTTTCATTATGAATTTTCCTGATTTTCGTTTTTTGTCTGTTCCCACTCTATACGAAGAATCGCATACATACATGCATCGACAATACCGCGATTGCTGTAATCCGCCTGTCTGTGCGTTCCCTCATATTTCATGCCGCATTTTTTCATCACAGCACCGGATGCACCGTTATCGGGATCATGCTGAGATTCGATGCGGTTCATACCGACATAAGCAAAAAGATACGAAATGACGGCAGACAACGCTTCCGTTGTGTACCCGCGATTCCAGAACGGTCTTCCGAGGGCATAACCAATATGTGCAAGACCAAGCATATCATCACAGAAATTGACACCGATGGTTCCGATCGGCGCACCGAAATCATCGGGGACAATCGCCCACTGATAGAAATCGGGCTTCTCATATTCCGCCATCCACGCAGAAAGGACCGTCTGTGATACTGTGACATCGGTATGTGGCGGCCAGCGCAGAAAGCGTGTAACTTCCGAATCGGATGCCCAGTTTTCATACATTGCCTGTGCATCTCCGATGACAAACGGACGCAAGGTCAGGCGGGAAGTTTTGATCGGCCGGGTACCGATATGGTGTATGTTCAATTCAATCACCCCGTGCATCAAGTATGGATATATTGTAGCACAAATATGTGAACAAGTCATGTAAAAACAAGGAGAACGGCGATTTTTTGTGCCGTTCTCCCTTGTTTATCTGCATTTTGCATCACTCAAACAGCGCCATCTGTCCCACCCTGCACGACTTCATGTCCCGCTCGGAAATCACATCTTCCTCTGTGATCTTCCCGCACAGAAGCGGCGACGACGGATCGTATGCCGCGATACTGCGTGCGGTCAGACTCTGACTGTGATTGGCATAGCAGTAGACACAGCCATTTGCGCAGGTGTGATAGGTCCCGATATCAATGCTCTCGGCACATCCGCACATACCGCGCTGGTTTTTGTCGCGATTGACGGAGAGCGGAACACCGCCGATGCGGGACAGACGGTCAGCATCGATGCAGGCGCCGTGTCCGATGCCCCATCGGCTGTAGTCCCCATCCTCGGCACAGGTGTTGACGGACAGGTCATATTCCCGTGCGATTTCAGCAAAGCGGCAGGCAATTTCCTCCGCTTCCGATGCGGTCGGCTGTCGGATACCAAGCGGGTCGATTCTGCCACGGATGTTGCGATACAAATCAAGAAAGCTGATGACACAGGTATCGGTATACCCCGAAAGGCTGTCACACATGGCGCGAAATGCCCTGATATGATACGCCGTCGTATATCTGCCGCCCATCAGAATCGGGTCATACCGCCAAATCACACGCTCTCTGCCAATGTGCTCGGACAGGCGGCGAAACGCGGGAATCAGCACTTCCCTTTTCGGCGGCAGATTCTGCTCGATATCGTCTCCATACGGGGTCAGCGTAAACTGAACATAATACGGGTAATCGCGCAGGAGTTCAAGCCTGTCCATCATCGGCATCGGATTTTTCGTCCAGAACACGAATCCGTCGACAACATCGGGAGAAAGGGATACGCGGCTGACCCTGTGCGGATTCATCGGATTGCGGACAAGGACATACCCCTCACGGAGACGATTCCAAAACCATTCGGAATAGTACGCGGGAATGTCGGTGCGGCGGCTTGCGCTGATGATCATGGATGTATCCTCCGATTCTTTTTATCCCATCTGCTCCGACAGGTAAATTCCCATTCTCGACTGTGCCGCCGCCATAACCTCGTCCCACGAACGGGTTCCCTGGTCGTAAAATTCTTCCCAGAAGATGTCTGCAGCAGGCGTATCGGTCTGCACACGCGCGTCGATCGAGTCAAGGAACGCGCCAAAAGATGCACCGTCTTCGTCAGTCAGCTTATAGTGAAGACCCGGTTTTCCGTCAGCCTGAGCATCGTGAAGCCAACCGGAGTTCGCGCCGTTTTCGATGCAGGTCTTATCGGCGTAGAGTGCAAGGGCTGCGTCGATGTCCGAGTGGAGCAGCGGGGTGCTGTCATACATATCACCTGCATTGTGCGCAAACCAAAGAGAAAGAAATTGCGTGATCTGTTCGGTGTATTCGGTCTTGACCGATGCAGCAAAAAGCAGATTTACTGCGATATTGGCATAGTGCTTTCCCTCTCGGTTGGGATATCCGACGGGAACGAACTCGCCGAGCGCGCGATGAAGACGTACCCATCCCGGAAGCCCCGATACACTGATGCGCTGCAGCCGAAGCGTACCCGCTCTGAAATCGTCGTGGAAGTCGGCAACCGTCGATTCATTTTCGCCAAAATATTCCGCGCTGTCGTAAATGTCCTGACTGCCGTTCATGAGCGCGGCAAGATCGCCGCTGCCGACCGAACACGTTCCGGTCATACGGTCATAATAGCCGTCAAGGTTGGCATAAAGCAGATATCTCTGCAGGTCATAGCAGTTCTGCATAATATATCGGTCATCGGGGACACTGCGGTAAAACGCGAGCATGTCCTCGGCGGTCACAGAAGCATATACCGTATCGCCGAAGTCCTCTCTATGTCCGACATAGGTGTAGACGGAATACGACAGCGGAAGCAGATACTGTGCGGCCGTGCCGTCGGAAAGTAACGTTTCATACGGCTTTCTGACACACGTGAACAGATCGTCATAGTTTGGAACCATCGGTTTCAGGTCGGCAAAAACACCGGCTGAGCTGTAAACCTCGGCAATCTCCGCACCGTTTGACGAATCAAACAGAAACAGATCGGGAATGTCGCCCGATACGATATCGGTATCGAGAGCCATACGGCGCGCGTCCATGTCCTCATAGCGGGTATAGTCGCGGATGACAATGCGGTGGGTGTCGGAGGACTTGTTGAAATTGCGGACGACGGTTTCAAGATACGGATGGGTACCAAACCGCGCGAGAATGAGTTCTTCCTTGACCGTGACATCCTCCGGAAGAACGTAGTCATAGCGGTACAGCTCACTGCGCATATCCTCGTTTGTGGTCTCGGTGCGCAGTACCAGATACA
>JAFYTT010000032.1 GCA_017558715.1 Clostridia bacterium
GATGTGGCTGTAGCTGAGATTCTTTGCGCGTGTAAAGTTTTCGGTCTGTCCGAGCGGATGATCGCCCTCGATTTCATAGCTGTGACCGTAGAACGCACCGCCGATGACGAGCTTTTCCTTGTCAATACCGCCGCCGTGGTAGGTATCGACGGTCTGTGCCGCACTCCAGCCGCCCTCGTATTCGCCGGACGGATAGAGATTGGAGTGATGGGTAACGCGATCCCATTCCTTCATGTCGTAGGTCATCAGATTGACATAGTCAAGAATCTGATTGAGCTTTTCAAGCTCGATGTCCTTGGTAAATGCAGCTCCCGCACCGACAGCAATGGACAAAAGATAGTCCACGCCTGTTTTCTTTGTTTCCGCATCGAGATGTGCACGGAGCGTCTGCAACAGCAGCGTGAAGTTTTCGCGGTCATCGGGAGAAGACGCAATGTCCGCATCAGAGCGGCAGGGATACTCCCAGTCAACGTCAATGCCGCGAAAACCGTGACGGCGCATCAGAGCAACGGCGGTTTGGGCAAACCGTTCTCTGCCCTCTTCCGTCGAAGCGGCTTCCGAAAATCCGCCCGCACCCCAGCCGCCGACGGAAATGACAAACGTCAGCTCCGGGTATGCGGCAATTGCCTCATCCAGCTCCTTTGCATGGGTCCAGTGCGCGTCGGAAACGACACCGTCACGGACAAGCGCAAACGAATAATTGACATGCGTCAGACATGCGGCGGATTCCGGTGCAAGTCCGATCCAACCACAGTCGGAGAGATAGGCGTCAATCATTTTTGAAACCTTGCTTTTCATAACAGTACAATCATCCTTTCCTGTTTTTCTTTGGGTTCATTATAGCATATATTCCGTATGATTGCAAGAAAAAAGAAAAAATTCTTGACGATGATTCACCATTATGTTATAATGAATACAGAAAACAATCTGTACAGGAGGATTAAAATGGAACGATCTTTTTTATTCTCAAAAATGCTGACTGCAAAAAAGCATTATGATGTCATTGTCGCCGGCGGTGGTGTTGCCGGTGTCGCTGCGGCGGTTTCTGCGGCGAAGCACGGAAGATCGGTGCTTCTGCTCGAGAAATCAAATATTTTAGGCGGTCTTGCAACGCTGGGTCTTGTCAATCTGTTTGTTCCGATGTGCAACGGACGCGGCAAGCAGATCATCTTCGGTCTTGCGGAAAAGTGGCTGCGCGAATCGGCTCTCTACGGCTTTGACACGATTCCGGCGCAATGGAAAGACGGTGAGCCGAAGGAGCCGACGACTGCACGTTACGTTCAGCGGTATTCGCCGTATATCTTTGCTCTGCAGATGACGGAGGCGGTCTGCCATGCCGGTGTTGATCTGCTCTTTGACTGTATCGCATCATATCCTGACATGGAAGGCGGTCACTGCCGCGGCATCGTCACCGATTCCAAATCGGGGCTTGAATACTATACCTGCGGGATGTTCGTCGATACGACGGGAGATGCTGATATTCTGCGCAGATCGGGTATGCCGACCGTTGCGGGCGAAAACTTCTACTCGTATTTCGGCAAATCGATTACATTGGACGGATGCCGTCGTGCCGTCGAGACAGGTGACATCGGCAACGCTTACGGCTGGGTATCCGGCGGCGGAATCAATCTCTATGGCGACAATCAGCCCGACGATGTACCGAAGTGGTCGGGTCTTACCGTGGAAGAAGTTTCCGATTACCTCATCAACAATCAATTAAAGATGCTTGACAACATCCGCGGACAGGATCGCAAAACGCGCGACATCGCACAGCTGACGATGATGCCGAACTTCCGCACGACGTGCCGCATTGACGGTGATTACACGATGACGATCAAGGGTGACGTTTACCGTCATCATGAGGACTCCGTTTGCGCCATCAACGACTTTGACCACCGTGATTATCTTTACGAGGTACCGCTCCGTGCGCTGACCCGCCGCGGCTTTGACAATATGATCACCGCCGGTCGCTCGGCATCGGGTAAGGGCTACGCATGGGATGTTCTGCGCGTCATTCCGCCCGCGATTCTCACAGGTCAGGCGGCAGGGGAGGCGGCAGTTCTGGCACTGGAAGAAAACCGTGCGATTTCCGACGTGACAATTTCCACGCTCCAGAAGCGTCTTGAGGACGGAAACGTGATGATACACTTCCCCGACGAATATGTTCCCGAAGACAGAACGGTGATCATTCACGGCAACAATATGGACGGTCATATAGAGGGACATAACTAAAGAAAAGAAGACAGATCATTTCCCGGGAAATAACCGGTCGGTGATCTGTCTTTTCATGTTCATGGTATGCGTATCTGTGTTGTAAGGACAGGCGTCTCCAACTGTCCCTGCGGGAAATGAGAGGTTATTGAAACAAAGCTCAGAACTTCTTCTCACCCATGAAATACTTCATGGAAACCTGATACCCCGCACGTCCATACATCGGGATGATATCGGTATAGGTATAACCGAGATACCCGTATGTCATGCCGGCTTCCTTTAAGAACATCGTGCCTGCCTTGACCATGTTGGTCGCAATGCCGCGTCCTGCAAACGATTTGCGCGTAGAGGTACAGCCAACACTGCCAAGACCTGCTGCTTCCCCGCCTTCCGTTACAAGCAGTGCACCGCAGACAAGACCTTCTTCGTTTTCTGCAATCAGAACGTGATCGCCGCCCTTGCCCTCATACGGTGCGCGGTTCTGATAATACTTGACAAAGTAGTCCGCTGCTTCCGCAACACAGTCTGCCGTCTTTTCCATGTCCTCGGGTGTCGCAAAACGGTAGATAAAGCGGTTGCTCGTGTCATCGGGGTCAAGCGTCTGTTTTTTGGAAACGCCCGGAACGGTATCGCCGAGATGCACGCCGAGGTCGTCAAGATCTTCCATCGTCAGCATCATATCGACACATTCACCCTCTCCCCACGTGTGTACATAACCGCGCTTTTCAAAAAATGCACGGTTGCCCTCAAAGCCGGGAAACTCCATCGGTGCACCGGGGGTAAGATACTTTTTTCCGGCAGACAGGAATACAGAGGGATATCCTGCCGCACGGATGGCATTCTCACATTCCGTGAGCAATTCGGATCCGATGCCGCGTCCGCGATAGTCCGGATGAACGCACAGCATGAGAATCCGATCATCGTAGTAGACTGCCGCACCGACAAGTGCATCGCCTTCAAAGCGTGTCAGGATGTGGTTCTCCTCGTGGGAGAGGGTGCGGCGGACGCTGCCCTCGGAACGGACAATACCGGGATAACAAAGACGGAATAATGTTGTGATTTGTTCGATCATGATGATAACTCCTTTGTGCGTTTTTTTCATTATATCACATAAGTGAACAAAGCGCAAGGAAAATTTTGAGAAATTTCCGATATCCACTTGAAAAATCGAGGCAAGGATAGTATAATAGTATCAATACAATTCTTATTTTGAAAGGATAAGATTATGAGCTTATGCAAAAAACTGACCGCAGACAATCTGCGCGTCGAAATCTATGACACCAGAACCGCGATGGGTGATGCCGCAGGTGCTGCCGCTGCCGCACATCTTCGTGCGCTGCTTGCCGAAAAGGATGAAGTCAATGTCATCTTTGCCGCAGCACCGTCTCAGAACGAAATGGTTGCCGCGCTGATTGCTTCCCCTGACATCGACTGGACCCGCGTCAATGCATTCCACATGGACGAATACATCGGTCTGTCTGCAGATGCTCCGCAGGGATTCGGCAACTTCCTTGACAACTGCCTGTTTTCCAAGGTTCCGTTCAAGGCAGTTTACCGCATTGACTGCTCTGCAACGGATGCGGCGGCTGAATGTGCACGCTATACCGAACTTCTGAAGGCATTCCCGACCGACCTTGTATGCCTCGGTATCGGTGAAAACGGTCACATCGCGTTCAATGATCCCGGCTTTGCGTTCTTTGATGACCCCGAGGTTGTCAAGGTTGTCAAGCTCGACGAGGTCTGCCGTATGCAGCAGGTTCACGACGGATGCTTTGCGTCCATTGACGAAGTTCCGACGCATGCACTGACGCTGACTGTTCCGACCCTTGCAAACGCTCCGCACCTCGTCTGCACCGTTCCCGCACCGACTAAGCGCAATGCGGTCAAGCTGACCGTTCTCGGTCCCGTCACCGAGGATGTTCCCGCGACCGTCATGCGCGGACACGCCGACTGTGTCATGTTCTGTGACGCAGACAGCGGTGCCGATCTTCTGTAATCCATTTTCGTTTACATAAAAAGAAAGGAATACCATCATGAAAAAAATAAGAGTTGCCATCATCGGCTACGGACGTTCCGGTCAGGACATCCACGGCAAATTCTTTGCATCCGAAAACAATGATAAGTATGAAGTGGTTGCTGTTGTCGACGAGCTCGACTTCCGCCGCGAGCAGGCAAAGGCGCGCCATAACTGCGACGTATTTGCAGATTATCATGAGCTTCTTGACAGAAAGGACATCGACCTCGTTGTCAATGCAACCTATTCGTATCTGCACTACCCTGTTGCGCTCGACTTCTTGAAGCACGGCTTCAATGTCGTCACCGAAAAGCCGTTTGCCGTGCATGCCGATGACTGTCAGGCGCTGATCGATGCAGCCGCTGAA
>JAFYTT010000260.1 GCA_017558715.1 Clostridia bacterium
GAGCAGTACATCCGCCTCTGCAACTTCTCACCACGCATCGTCTCGGAGATTACCGTTGATGACGGTACAGAACAGACGCGCCGCTATCTTGTGAGCGGTACTGATGAGAACGGGCAGACACTTCCCGAGGTGGAGGTTGCTGCGTCAGAGCTTGAAAAGATGGAGTGGATGCTCAATCATTGGGATGCTTCGCTTGACATCGAAGTTGTATCGCAGGCAGAAAAGCACATCCGTCATGCCATGAAAAGTACGGCGAGATTTGCCGCAAAGAAATCCGTCTTCACGCACACCGGCTGGAAGCATATCAACGGCGCATGGGAATATCTTATGCCCGGCGGGAAACATGATGTTCGCTTACACGGAAAACAAGAGAGCTATTTTCTTGCGGACGGAAATGCTGATTTCAAAATCCTTACTGAGCTTCTGAACGGTGATTGTCTACCGATGGAAATTGCCTACATTTGCCTTGCGCTTGTGTTCCTCTCGCCGTTGAATGAATTTCTGCGGCAGGTCGGTCATGAGCCGAAATTTATTCTCACGCTTCTCGGCAGAACAGGAAGCATGAAAAGTACGGTAGCCGCGCTGATGCTTTCTTTCTTCGGAAGCTTCTCCGCAACCGATCTTCCCATGAGCTTCCGCGACACGGCGAACAGTATCATTCACAATGCATATGCGCTGAAGGATGTGCTCACGTGTGTTGACGATTACCATCCGTGCAGCAGACGGGAAAGCGAAAACATGAAAGCAATCATGCAGACGCTGGCACGCAGCTACGGCGATCGCGCTGCACGCAATCGTATGTCGCCGGAGATCAAGCTTCGGGAAGCAAGACCGCCGCAGGGAAACGTAATCGTCACAGCAGAATTTGCACCTGACATCGGTGAGAGCGGAACAGCCAGACTGTTCTGTATCGAGATGAAGCCGGGAAAACTCGAATTATCAAAGCTCACCGAATTGCAGAAGAGTTCAGCGCAGGGTGAACTGACACACATCATGTCCGCATACATTGCTTGGCTGAAACAAACGCATCTCTGTAACACAGAATCATTCCTGCATGATCTGAATGAAACCTATCAGCAGGCGCGCACAGAATGGCGAAATCGTCTGAATGAATACCATATCATCTTCCATGATCGTATTCCCGATACGCTTACGTGTCTGCAGATCGGATTTAACATGATGGTTTCTTTTCTGCATACAGTCGGAATGCTGACCGATAAAGAAGTAGTGGATATAAAGGCAGTATGCAATGCCATTCTTCTCATGCATGCAGCGAGACAGTCTGATGCTGTTGAAGATGATCGCCCGACGCATATTTTCGTGCGAAAGTTCCTTGCGCTGATCGAATGCGGTCATGCGGTTGTTGTTCCGCTAACCAATGCAAGCGGTATTCTGCCGACAAACTGTTTCGGTTATGAGGATGAAGAATTCTATTATCTTTTCTTTGATGCAGCCCAGCGTGCAGTCAAGAAATTCTGTGACGATCAGGGCGAAGACTTCACCGTCTCCACAAAAGCTCTCGGCAAAGCGCTTGCCGATGAAGGTTTCATCAACACCGACGGCGGCGAGAACACACATTCAAAGAAGATCGGCGGCAGATCACGCCGCGTGCTTATGCTCCGTAAGGACAAAGTGCGCAAGCTCATGGGTGAGTAAAAAATCGCGTGGATGGCGTGGTAAGCGTGGCATGGTTACGCAGACTCGGATGTTACGGTTTTTTTCAGCCTACTCATACGAAATAATTCAAACAGAGGTGATTACGATGATTCTCACGAAATAATTCCCGCATCAGCGGGGCAAGCAGAGGGTTTGGGTACCCGCCGAGAATCCGGCGTGCTATCCCAACCCTAAAATCGGGGCAGCAGCCCCAAACCCCACTAAAAATAATACGAAACGAGGTGCAGAACAATAGCAGACAAAAATACGAATTCAAACGAATCCCACCGCGAACGCGACAAAAAAATATCCTTCTGGGCAACCGATGTCGAGCGGCGGAAGATCAAAAAGATCATAGCGAAGTCGGGACTGTCCCAGCGCGAATATCTTCTCGGTGCAGCACTCGGACGGACAATCTATCCGGTGAACGAGCTGAAGCCTGTGCTCGCCGAGCTGAAAGCCATCGGCAGGAATCTCAATCAGCTCACGGTACTGTCGCATCAAGGGAAGATCACATCCGTAAATCTCACCGAAGCGGTTGACACATTACAGAAGATCTACTCCGCTATCAACGTGCTCTATGACATTTGCGACGGCGTGATTGCAAGCGGAAGCGAGGTGAGTGATGATGGCGACCTGTAATTATATCCCTTCAAAGAAGCAGACACGCAGTGCAATGCAGGCAGTCATCCGCTACGTTTCGCAGGACATGAAGACGCTGGACGAGCGATGCCGCCGCTATCTTACCGGCATCAACTGCCTTGCTCCAGCCGCTTATGATGAATTCATGGCGACAAAAAATCTCTACGGCAAGCGTGACGGCGTGATGTATTATCACTACACGCAGTCATTTGCGCCGGGCGAGATCAAGGATTATGACACGGCACACGAGATCGGACTACGACTTGCTGAGGAAATGTTCCCCGGCTTTGAGGTGCTGGTGGCAACGCACCTTGATGCGTATAATGACGATTGCCGTCAGCGTGTGCATAATCATTTCGTCATCAACTCTGTCAGTATCGACACCGGACTCAAGATGGACTACGGTCCATGCACGCTTGAAAAGATGCGCAAGGTCAGTGACCGGCTTTGTAAGGAGCACAGGCTGTCGGTGCTTCCGCGCTATGAACAGCAGTTTGCCACAAAAGGTCTTGGACCACGCGAATACCGTGCGGCGCTTCGCGGTGATGCGTGGAAGTTCCGTGCAATCTATGATATCGAGGAAGTCATGAAGCGTGCAGCAACAAAGGCAGAATTCCTATCGCTGATGAAGTCACACGGCTACTCGGTAAGATGGGAAGACAACCGAAAATATATCACCTACACCTGCCCGAACGACATGAAGGTGAGGGACAACAAACTACACGAAACAAAATTTTTGAAGGAGAGTATGGAATATGAATTCGCAATCAGACAACAGATCATCGAATGCGGCTCTGCAGAAACTGAAGCAAACGACTGCGGAATCAATGCAGACGATAACAGAAACACCGTATCTTCCGATCGTCTACGGAATCCCGAAGGACGATTGGAAAGCGATGCTGGAATACTTGAAGGCGTCAGCGGAATTCCAGCCGACACTTTATGCGAAATTCAAGGAGCTTGCAGCGGAGATGCTGATCAAAGAGGATTGGAACACGCTGATACACTCCCTCAACGGATGGGCGAACGCAGTCGGGGAAGAAGTGGAGGAAGCGGCAAGGAAAACCGAGGACAGGATGCAGAAAATTCTCACGGAGAGCCGCGAGCTTCTGTCACAGGATGGGAAAACGAGAGAAGCATTTTTCTTCGATCTACGTCAGGAAGTGAATGGGCAAATTGGGGAGATGGAGAATTTACTCTCGAAGATGAAGAAGTTGATTCTGTGGACGCTCCTCGCGAACGTGGGTTTATCGTCCGTGTTGAGCTTGGTGATCTGTCTTCTGATGAACTGAACAGCTTCTTCGACGGCGAGGATAAAACAGATGATGACGATATCGACACCGAATATCCCGACGAACAAATCGAATATCTACTCGATGCCGAGCAGGATGGAAGCGCTTATGCCGCATACCTGCTCGGCAGAATTTTTATGTGCGGCGAGGTTGTGCCGAAGGATATTTCCGAAGCGATACGGCATTTTGAAATCGCTTCGGCACGCGGCAATTCCTATGCAGACTATCGGCTCGGACAAATCTATCTGTTCGAGCCGGATTTTTTTGATATGGATGCCGCACTCGAGCATCTGAACCACTCGGCACAGTCGGGAAACGAATCCGCCGCAATGGCGCTTCATCGGATAGCGGAGAATTCTTTCCTCGCCATCACAACAAATGTGCTGGAGCTTGTCGGCGGTCTGTGCGATATTGAACCGCGCCGACCGATCAAGGATTGTACCACTCTGCCGCATAAACGTGAGCGGAGAAAATGGGAACAGCGTATGTAAACAGAATAATCCTCCCGAAACAGGAGGAAAATATAAACAGAAATTTTGAAATAACGAGGTAAATGAATGGATAAAAACAAAAATAACGAAAACAGCGAAAAGCGTTTTGCCGAGCAGGCATGGCTCAACTACTTCAACCGATTCCTCTTTGAAGAAGGAACGATTTCCGAAAAGGAGTACAAGCGCATGACCGAAAAAATCGCAGAGTATACCGGAAGAACGGCACAGCAGCAGATGCAGTAACTCCATGCAGAAGATTTCATCGAAAATCTTCTGCTACATAAAGCCGTAAAAATATGGTTTCTTTCGGTTTGCGCTTGCTTTCCGAAGCGTCATGTGATATAATAACAACAGTTAGATAATGATACAACGAACTTAACAAGGAGAAATACAATGGATATATACAGCATCAGATCACTTCTGAAAACAAAAACAATATACGATATTCCACTTCGCGTGACATATTACGCGCGCGTTTCTACGGACAGCGACGAGCAGTTAAACTCCCTCGACAACCAGGTTTCCTACTACGAAGATTTCATCAAAAAATATCCGCTGTGGACATTCGTGCCCGGCTACATCGACGAGGGACTTTCCGGCATCTCCACAAAGAAACGCCGTCACTTCAACGAGATGATCGCCGATGCGAAAGCGGGCATGTTCGATCTCATCGTCACCAAAGAAATATCCCGATTTGCCCGAAACACGCTCGACTCCCTGCAGTACACCAGAGACTTGTACAGCAGCGGTGTGGGCGTGTTCTTCCAGAATGACAACATCATCACCCTTGACGAGGATGCCGAGCTTCGCCTGACCATCATGGCAAGCATGGCGCAGGACGAGCTTCGCAAACTCTCATCCCGTGTCAAATTCGGTCATCAGCAGGCGATCAAGCACAATGTCGTCCTCGGAAACAGCCGCATCTTTGGCTACCAAAAGGAAGATAAACGGCTCGTCATCGACGAAACCCAAGCACCGATGGTGCGCGATCTGTTCCGTCTTTACGCCACAGGCGAATACAGTATGAAGCAACTTGAAAAGCTGTTCTACGACCAAGGCTACCGCAATTACAACGGCAACAAGATCGCCCACACCACCATGTCTAATATCATATCAAACCCTAAATACAAAGGCTATTACGTAGGAAACAAGGTGAAGATCGTGGATATGTTCACCAAGAAGCAGAAATTCCTGCCGCCCGAGGAATGGGTGATGTTCAAGGACGAAACAGGTGAGATTGTACCGGCAATCGTTACCGAGGAAGTATGGGACAAGGCAAACGAGGTCCTTGCACGGCGAAGTGAGGACGTGAAGAACCGTCAAGGCGTTTGTAACCACTCAAATCTCCTCACGGGCAAGCTCTACTGCACCCATTGCGGTCAGCCCTACTACCGCCGCGAATCCAAGGACAAGCACGGCAACATCAACTCCAAATGGGTATGCTCCGGCAAAATCAACAACGGCGCAGATTCATGCCCGTCTTTCCCGATCTATGAAGCGGAGATAAAACCCATCCTCTACGATGTATTCAGCGAAACGAAAGTGGATGTGGAAGCGCTCCTCGCCGAATATACAGAAATGTTCAAATCCATGGAAGCCGATGACGAAACCGCCAAGCGGATCGCTGAGCAGAAGCGTATCATAGAGCTTGCCGGGCAAAAGAAAAACAAGCTCCTGGAGCTTGTCACCATCGGCTCTGTCACGGCGGCGAACTTCAAATCCATGACTGATGCCTGCGACCGTGAGATCGAGGAAGCAAGCGAATCCATCGCCGAGTTTGAAAAGCAGATGTTCACAAAAGAGGAGTACAAGAAGCACATCACCGAGGTCAAAACGCGCCTTGACGCGGCGGTAAAGGATGCTTCAAGCGGTATGATTACCCCCGAATTTGTGGCACAGTATATTGACAGAATCACGGTCACAATCAACGATGATGACACAGCGAACTTGAATATCAAGATTTTCACAGGCAAAAACACACAAAAATGGCTTGAAAAGCTCGCCGAGCATCATCGGGGTCGTACGGGTCACACGATGAAGAAAATGATCCAGTCCTACGAAAACGGCATGAAGAAGTAATGTACACTTCCGCTGTTCTGACAATGAAATAAAACACTTGATGCCGGCTTGCAGAACTCTGCGGTCGGCATCTAATTTTGTAAATTTTCGATTCAATATTCCTCAGCATCCGTATTATCAAATCGGTATCCCCTTTCCGATCACTGATACATCGGAGCTTCCATGAACCATCTGTCATCTTCCTCGCGGTACAGGTACTGTTCCTGTCCGCCAACGACCACAGTATACCGCATACCTCTGCCGCCTACCTTGGTAGATGCGGCCGGAGTTGCATGGCGCACACGGTCAATCCTGTACTTCTCTCCATCTTCCCATACAAAACCTCTGGGAAGCAGCGTACCGTCATGGCGCATGAGCGCGAATACATCAACATATACCTTTCGGTATTTCGGCTGTTCTCTCATAGATTTCTTCTCCTTTTATGGTTTTTAAGAGTCTTACGCCTGCATCGGAACACCTGTCGGCATAATCACCTTGGGTTCATGGGTCTGCATCTTCGGATTATCCAAAAGACAGGCATTGCGGATGATATCCATCCCAAAGCGCAGCCTTAAATCTTCAACGGTTCTGTCTATCTGTTCGGTTCGTGCCAGTTTCAATGCATCGCAGAACAAATCCATCTGATACACCGTGTCCTCGGGTACTAAATCAATGGCACGGACTGTCAGGGAGCGGATCGGATTTTTCCAATCGTAGCTCCGACAGAACAGATCAAATGCTGTTTTGGCAATTCCGGACGCACTCTGCGTCGGCTGCTTGAGCTTGCATTGCCATTGCCTTGTGAACAGTTTATTGTCCCGCACATCAATGGCAACACCGTAGGCTTTCTTGTGATAAGTCATCAGCTTGTGTCCGATCTCCTGTGTCAGAGCCAGCATAACCCTCCAGACCTCCGCTGTATCCTCCAAATCCTGCAGCGTCGTAGTACCGTGTCCAACGGATTTAACAGGGACAGAGGCATCTACATCAGCCACACGGCTCTGATCGAGACCGTTTGCAAACATCCAGAGCATTACACCATTCTTGCCGAATTTCTTTTCAAAGAATTCGACAGGCCATGTGGCAAGCGTTCCGATGGTTCGGACACCGCAAGCAGCCAGCTTCTTCTCTGTGGCACGACCTACACCGAGCAGTTCCGATACAGCCAGCGGCCACACAATTTCTTGGAATCTCTCTTTGGGTATACAGGTCACAGTATCCGGTTTCTTTAAGTCACTGCCCAGCTTTGCAAAGATTTTGTTGAAGGAAACGCCGATGGAAACCGTCAGACCAAGCTCAAATTTGATGCGTTCTCTGATCTCCTGTGCGATCTTCTCACCGTCTCCATAAATTCCAACGGAACCGGTAACATCCAGCCAACACTCATCCATGCCGAATGCTTCTACCTGGTCTGTGTAATCCTCGTAGATCTTTCGCGCAGCCTTGGAGAACTTCATATATTCCTCATAATGCGGCGGGACGATCACAAGATCACGACATTTCTGCTGTGCCTGCCAGACGGCTTCTCCGGTCGTTACACCGCAGGCCTTGGCTTTGTAGTTCTTTGCAAGCACGATGCCATGCCGTTCCTCTGTGCTGCCGCATACGGCTACCGGATAGGGTTTCAGATCGGGATTCAGGAAGCACTCAACAGAGGCGTAGAAGTTATTCATGTCGCAATGCAGAATGGTTCTCTCCATCAGATCTTCCCCCCTAACGCATCGTTTTGTCATCATTTTCTTGGCGTTGGCTATATTATACACCAAGCTCATTGGTTTGTCAATAGGTTTCGCCAATTTTATTGGCATTTTATATTGACATCCCCAATGATATATGATATAATGATATCACAACATGAGGGAGGTATAACAGTTTGAAAATTATATTTTCAAACTGTGTTTTGTGGCTTTCGTTGTTTTGCAACAACGATTTTGCCCGCGATTCTATCGCGTTCAAAACCCATCCCCAATTCCACATGAAAGGAAACTTTCGCCATACGAAAGTTATGATCATATTTATGAAAACTTTTGCTGAAAATCTAAGACACGCCAGAACCGAGCGCGGTCTTTCACAAGAACAGCTTGCAAAACTGATCGGAGTAAAATCGGGTTCGGTTATATACAACTGGGAAAGCTGCACATCGAGACCCGATATTGACAAGATTTTCAAAATCTGCGAAGTGCTTCAAATCTCCGCGAACTATCTGTTCAATACGTCCGATGACTATCCTTCCACCGAGGAAATGAGTGTCATAAAAAAATACCGTACCCTTGACACATTCGGTCGGGATGCGGTAGATTCTATTTTGAATATCGAATATGATCGTGTTATGGCTGCTGTGCCTAAAAAGAAGAAAACACGCATGTTGAAGATCAACTTTTACAGTGATCCCGCTTCTGCCGGTACCGGTAATTTCCTCGACGAAACCGTTCCGGATGAGATCTGGGTCAAGGAGACAGAGGAAGC
>JAFYTT010000261.1 GCA_017558715.1 Clostridia bacterium
AACGCGGACGTTCTTGATGGTAACAGTAAAGCCGTCGGGCGCACCGAGCTTGGTCGGGTCATCGGAGAAGGAGTACTGCGTCTTTGCCATACAGATTGGCAGATCGCCAAATCCAAGCGCTGCGAGCGTGTCGATCTGCTTCTTGGCTGCGGGCAGGATGGAGATGCCGTCGCCGCCGTAGATCTTCTTGACGATCGTTTCGATCTTTTCGGGGATGGAGAGGGAAGTGTCGTAGCTGAACGCGAAGTTGTTTTCTTCCTCACAGAGGCGAACGACCTCTTCAGCGAGAGCCACACCGCCATTGCCGCCTTCTGCCCAGACCGTGGACAGAACGGTGTTGACGCCGAGTTCTTTGCACTTTTCCATGACACAGGCGATTTCCGCATCGGTGTCGGTCGGGAAGCGGTTCAGCGCAACGACACAAGGCAGACCGTAGACGTTCTTCATGTTGGAAACATGGCGGAGCAGGTTCGGCAGACCACGTTCGAGTGCACCGAGGTCTTCTGTGCCAAGGGACTTCTTGTCAAGACCGCCGTGCATCTTCAGCGCGCGGACGGTTGCGACAACGACAACTGCGGAGGGCTTCAGACCTGCCATGCGGCACTTGATGTCGAGGAACTTTTCTGCGCCGAGGTCCGCACCGAAGCCTGCTTCCGTGATCGCGTAATCGCCGAGCTTCATTGCCATGCGGGTTGCGATGACGGAGTTACAGCCGTGTGCGATGTTTGCAAACGGACCGCCGTGAACGATGGCGGGCGTGCCTTCCAGCGTCTGAACGAGGTTCGGCTTGATGGCATCCTTGAGCAGCGCGGTCATTGCGCCGACTGCCTTGATGTCACCGGCTGTGACAGGCTTGTCGTCATAGGTGTATGCGATGACCATGCGGGACAGGCGTTCCTTGAGGTCGGTGATGGAGGTTGCAAGGCAGAAGACTGCCATGATTTCGGATGCGACGGTGATGTCAAATCCGTCCTCACGCGGCATACCGTTGACCTTGCCGCCGAGACCGTCGACGACAAAGCGAAGCTGTCTGTCGTTCATGTCAACACAGCGCTTCCAGGTGATCTTTCTGGGGTCAATGCCGAGGACGTTGCCCTGCTGGATGTGGTTGTCAAGCATGGCAGCAAGCAGGTTGTTTGCCGCACCGATGGCGTGGAAGTCACCGGTGAAGTGGAGGTTGATGTCCTCCATCGGAACGACCTGTGCCCAGCCGCCGCCTGCAGCACCGCCCTTGACACCAAAGACGGGACCGAGAGACGGTTCACGCAGTGCGACAACGGTATTCTTGCCGATCTTCTTCAGACCGTCTGCCAGACCGATGGTCGTGGTGGTCTTGCCTTCACCAGCCGCGGTCGGGGTGATCGCGGTGACGAGGATGAGCTTGCCGTCCTGCTTGGATTCGTCGAGCAAGGTCAGCGGAATCTTTGCCTTATACTTGCCGTAAAGCTCCAGATCCTCGGTCGGAATGCCTGCGTTTGCGGCAATTTCCAGAATCGGGCGCATTTCTACGGATTGTGCGATTTCAATATCTGTCATCATGATGGGAATCTCCTTTTCTCAAAGATTTTGGATGGAGAGTAAATACGGTGCATGGATGATGCACGGCGGGAGCAAGCCCCCGCCCTACGCGCATTTTGTTTGCGTAGGCGGGAACTTGTCAAAAAATCTTACTTAAAATACTTCGCTGCTGCGCGGAACATACCGAGGTCGAAGTTGCCTTCAACGTTCTTGTAAAGACCTTCGCCGATACGCTCGGAGTGACCCATCTTACCGAAGACTCTGCCATCGGGAGAGGTGATACCCTCAATTGCGCAAGCGGAGTTGTTCGGGTTGAAGTGGATGTCAGCGGTGGGAACACCGTCAAGGTCAACGTACTGGGTTGCGATCTGACCGTTTTCAGCCAGAGCCTTGATGCAGTCCTCGGATGCGAAGAATCTGCCTTCACCGTGAGAGATCGGCACGGAGATGACGTCGCCGACTTCGCGTTCAGCAAGCCACGGGGACTTGTTGGATGCGATTCTGGTACGGACGATGCGGGACTGGTGACGACCGATGGTGTTGAACGTCAGCGTCGGGCAGGATTCGTCGGTGTCGATGATCTTACCGTAGGGAACGAGACCCAGCTTGATGAGTGCCTGGAAGCCGTTGCAGATACCTGCCATCAGACCGTCACGGTTGTCAAGCAGATCGGTGACTGCTTCCTTGACAGCGCCTGCACGGAAGAATGCCGTGATGAACTTACCGGAGCCGTCGGGTTCGTCACCGCCGGAGAAGCCGCCGGGAACGAAGATGATCTGGGACTGACCGACCTTCTTTGCAAAGACGTTGACGGACTCTGCAATGGATGCGCCGGAGAGGTTGTTGATAACGAAGATTTCGGGTTCGATGCCTGCATCGGCAAATGCCTTTGCGGAGTCGAATTCACAGTTGGTACCCGGGAAGACGGGGATCAGAACACGCGGCTTTGCAATGCTGATCTTCGGTGCAACACGGGACTGTGCGATATGGGAGAAGGTCGGAATTTCTTTGTCTTCCTGATCGTGGTGGATGTTGCAGGAGAAGACGCCCTCGAGCTTGCCTTCGTAAATGGCGAGCAGATCGGACAGCTCCAGTGCTTCCTTGCCGCAGGAGATCTTGCCGTCATCGGTGGTCGTACCGACAACAACAGCACCGCAAGGTGTTCTGCCGGTCAGCTCGAGCAGGAATGCGCCGTAGTTGTAGCCGAACATTTCCTCGATCGGGAACTTCTTGTCATATGCGAAGCCGATGCCGTTACCGAATGCCATCTTCATGACTGCTTCCGCAACACCGCCGTAGGTGGGCGTGTAAGCTGCCGCAACCTTGCCGTCGCGCATGAGCTTGGTAACCTTATCGTAGAGAGCCAGCAGGGATTCTGCGGTGGGCAGACCGTCCTCGCCGATTTCGGGCTTCATGAGGATGACCTTGTGACCGGCTTCCTTGAATTCGGGTGTGATGACTTCGTCGGTGTTGCCGGTGGTAACTGCGAAGGAAACGAGTGTCGGCGGAACATCAAGGTG